>JALYWF010000121.1 GCA_030852845.1 Pseudomonadota bacterium | reverse complement strand
GCCGTGGCCGGCAGGGCGGTGGCCAGGTCGGTCCCGGTGGTCCCGGCGGCGGACTTGCCGGCGGCGTCCGTGCCACCGATGCGCCGCCACCTGCTGCGCAGGCGGGCCCGCTGCAGGTGGCGCAGCGCCTGCTCGAAATGGGCGTCGATCCGAACACGCAGCTCAACATGCACCGGCCCGGCCGCGGCGGCAATTCCGGTCGCTTCAGTGACGACCTGCTGACTACCGGCTGCACGCCACTGCTGCGCGCGGCTTGGTCCGTGGACCGGCAGGCTGTGGAGCTGCTGCTGGGCCACGGTGCGTTGGCGGACCTGCCCAATGTGATGGGCGTGACGCCGCTGATGGCCGCTTCGGGCATCGGCTATGGCCTGGGTTCCTCACGCGCAGGCGTGGGTGCGCTGGGTCCTGATCCTCAGGCCAACGCCATCGCGGTGATCGACCTGCTGCTGGCCGCCGGTGCGGACATCAATGCCCGCATCACCGATACCAGCAGCCGCACCGCCATCATCGCGCGCCCCAATGCCACGACCAGCCGCCAGGGGCAGACGGCCATCTTCGGCACCATCAGCCGCGACTGGCCGCGCGTGGCCGCGCACCTGCTGAAGAAGGGTGCGCGGGTCGACATCAAGGACCATGCCGGCAAGACGCTGGCGGATGCGCTGCAGGGCAAGGCCGGCGGCCGCGATGATCCACCCGGCGAGGAAACCACGCAGGCGATCAGGGCCGCGCTGGGCCTGTAGCGAATCGGGTGGGAAGAAAAATTTCCGGAGCCCTCATCCTGTCCGAGAGGGCTCCGGCCAACTTTGGTTTGGACAAAGTTATGACTGGGTCAGTGTATGCACAGGGGTATCGGCCAGCCGTAGTCCCGCCGATGCATTGCCTGTAGGAATCCGCTGATAGCTTACGGCACCACGTTGGTCGCATGGCGCAGCACCAGGCGCCACTGTCCGCCCTGCCGCTCCCAGACATGGGTGACGCGGCGCTGCACTGTCTGTCCGGCCTGCGCACCCTGCATGCCCTGCACGTTGGCGCCAAACACCACCGTTTCCAGTCCCACGGTGTAGGCCACATCGCCGCGCACCGTCACTGCCTCGGTTTCGTAGGTCGCCGAGGTGTAGGGCGGGGTGCCGCCCCTGGTGAGCAGGGCGAGCAATTCGGCGCGGGTCACGCGCGCACCGGACGGATTCACCAGCACGAACGAAGGGGCAAAAAAACGTTCCAGGGCGGCACGGTCACCGGCGATGGCCGCCCGCGCCTGCTGTTGTTCGATGTCCCGCAGCGTGGTTGCATCCTGGGCAGGCGTTGCAGCCGGCAGCAGCGCGCTGTGGGCCGCGAGCAGCAGGACGGATGCGATGAGGCACAGCTGGCGACGCACGGCCTAATTCCCCTGGCCCGACTTCCGGGCCTTGAGTTGCAGCAGGGCCACCAGCAGCCGGTCGCGTTCGCGCGCCACTGCGGCCATGTCCTGGTCACCCATCTGCTGCCCGGCGCTGTCGAGCACGGCGCGCTTCACCTCTTCGGTGAGGCGCGTGGGGAACAGGTCCTGCCAGTAGTCATCCATCGGCGGCCCGAGGTGCTCAAGCAGATGGCGCAGTCCTCCCTCGCCGCCCGACAGGGACTGCGTGGCGAACGGGCCGCGGATCGCCCAGCGCAGGCCCGGTCCATTCGCAATCGCGGTGTCGATGTCTTCCACTGTCGCCACTCCGGCATGCACCAGGCCATAGGCCTCGCGCCACAGCGCCGCCTGCAGGCGGTTGGTGACAAAGCCCTTGAGTTCCTTGTGCAGGGCGATGGGTTTGCGGCCTGCGGCACGATAGAAGTCGAGCGCCGTCTGCACCGCATGCGCCGAAGTGAGTCGCCCGGCGACTACTTCGACCAGCGGGATCAGGTGCGGCGGGTTGAAGGGATGGCCGATGAGCACGCGCTCCGGGCGACTGCAGGCCGTCTGGAATTCCGAAGCCGGAATGCCCGATGAGCTGCTGGCGAGGATGGCATGCGCCGGTGCAGCCTCATCGAGCAGGGCGAAGATCTCGCGCTTGAATTCCAGGCGTTCCGGTCCGTTCTCCTGCACGAAGTCCGCCTGCGCCGCGGCCTCGCGCGCATCTGTGCAAAATTCCAGCTGGGCTGGATCGCTGCCTTTCACTGCGCCGACCGCCACCGCATCGGGCCACTGCCGCCCCACTTGTTCCCGCAGGCGCTGTTCGGCGCCGGGTGCCGGATCGGTCGCCACCACCTTGAAGCCATGGGCGAGAAAGCAGGTGCACCAGCTTGCGCCGATCACGCCCGTGCCGATCACGGCAACGTTGCGTATGGGCGCCCGCTGCGCCGTCTGGTCTCTGGACAGGTCCATTCGATCTTCTCCGCTCTTCCCCAGGTCGCGCCTCAAGGCGCCACGCAGGATGCCGCATAACTGCCGGCATGGCGACTGCTCATCGAATACTTCGGCAACCGGTCACGCGGAATGCACCGTTTGGCTATTGGTGTCATGCCGTCCTCTGCCGAACGGGGGAGATCTGCCACCGCCGTCAGGCCAATATGGAAATTCCGGCTGCGTCCCTACCTTGTGAAGCAAGGCGATCCTCGCCGTATCAAAGGTCTTTCAGGAGAACGCAGATGAGCAAGAAGACAAACCAGGTTGTATCAATGGCGGTGGCCGGCGCGCTGCTGCTGGGTGCGGCGCCCGCGATGGCGCAGCAGGCGGAGGCACGCAGCGAGATCGGTGTGTACGCCGGCGCCCTGTTCGGCGACGGTCTGACCGAAGAGCCGGTTTCCGGTTCGGTGCCCAGGCTGGATGATGACTTCATCGCCGGCCTGCGCTACGCATACAACTTCACCCCGAACTTCGCGCTGGAGGGCTCGTTCGGCTTCAACCCGAACAAGGTGACCCGTGCCGTTGGGGGGAATGTGGACATCGATGTGTATGCCGCCGACGTGGATGCGGTGTGGAACTTCCGCAATGATTCGCGGCTGACGCCGTATCTGACGGTCGGCGTGGGTTATGCCTTCGCAGACCTGGACCGTCCGCTGGCTGGCAGCGTGGGCGGCAATTCCGTGTCGATCGATGATGATGAAGGCGTCACCGCCAATGCCGGCGGCGGCATCAAGTACGCACTTACCGACCGGCTGCTGGTGCGCCTGGATGCGCGCTACCGCTTCATCGACAAGCTGGTGGACCAGTTTGACGATTCCCTCAACGGCGGGGAGGTGACGCTGGGTCTGGGCTGGCAGTTCTGACTGGCTCAGGAACCGGCCATCGCGGTGGGTTCTTCTACACCCGTGGCGGCCGGCGCCTGGTCGCTCAGCGCGCCGAAGCCTTCAGTGCCTGGTCGATGTCCTCCTTCAGGTCATCGATATGCTCCAGGCCGATGGACAGGCGCACCATGTCTTCCGACACACCGGCCTTGGCCAGCTCCTCGGGTCCGAGCTGGCGGTGCGTGGTCGAAGCCGGATGCGTGGCCAGCGAGCGTGCGTCGCCGATGTTCACCAGGCGGATGATGAGCTTCAGCGCGTCGAGGAATTTTCCGCCGCCCTCGCGGCCACCCTTCACGCCGAAGGTGAGGATGCCCGAGGCCTGGCCCCGCATGTATTTCTTCACCAGCGCGTGGTCGGGGTGATCGGGCAGGCCGGCGTACTTCACCCAGCTGACCTGCGGGTGACTGGAGAGGAACTTCGCCACCTCCAGCGTGTTGCTGCAGATGCGGTCCATGCGCACGGGCAGCGTCTCGATGCCCTGCAAAATCAGGAAAGCATTGAAGGGTGAAAGCGGTGCGCCCATGTTGCGCAGGGGCACCACGCGCGCGCGGCCGATGAAGGCCGCCGGACCCAGCGCCTCGGTGTACACCACGCCGTGGTAGGACACATCAGGTTCGTTCAGGCGGCGAAAACGTTCCTTGTGCTCGGCCCAGGGGAACTTGCCCGAATCAACGATGATGCCGCCGATGCTGTTGCCATGGCCGCCCAGGTACTTGGTCAGGGCGTGCACGACGATGTCGGCGCCAAAGTCGAACGGCCGGCACAGGTAGGGCGTGGGCACGGTGTTGTCGACGATCAGCGGCACCCCATGCCTGTGGGCGATCTGCGCCAGCGCAGCGAAGTCGGTCACATTGCCCAGCGGGTTGCCGATGGATTCGCAGAACACGGCGCGCGTGCGGCCATCGATCAGCTTGTCGAAGGAGGCCGGGTCGGTGGCATCGGCGAAGCGCACCCCGATGCCGTACTGCGGCAGGGTGTGCGCAAACAGGTTGTAGGTGCCGCCATACAGTGCTGCGGCGCTGACGATGTTGTCGCCCTGCTCGGCAATCGTCAGGATCGAGTAGGTGATCGCGGCCATGCCCGACGCCAGCGCCAGCCCGCCCACGCCGCCCTCCAGTGCCGCCACGCGCTGCTCCAGCACCGCATTGGTGGGATTCATGATGCGCGTGTAGATGTTGCCCTCGACCTTCAGGTCGAACAGGTCGGCGCCGTGCTGGGCGCTGTCGAAGGCGTAGGACGTGGTCTGGTAGATGGGAACGGCCACGGCCTTGGTGGTGGGGTCGGGCGTATAGCCGCCATGGACGGCGATGGTTTCCGGGCGCATGGGTTCCTCCAGAAGGGCGCGAAACGCGTCGGGGGTGCACGATACTAGAGGGGCCCGGCAGCAGCGGCAATGCGGCGGGAAATCCCGGCTCCGCCGGCCAGAAGCGCCAGCAAGGCGAGGCCGATCAAGTCGAAGCTGCCGCCGCCACCCTTCACCTTTACCCGGGCAGTGCCACTGCGCACCTGCTTCTCGAAGCGCGTCAGCTCCGCATCGAAGCGTTCGATCATCTGGTCGGACGCAGCATGAAAGCCCACCGAGCGTCGTTTGCGCATCCGCGGCTCCGCGTTGATGCCAGTGGAGATGCCCTCCTGGTTATCCATGCCCGCCGCGCGCAGCACTAGTGAGCGGCTGGATGGATCGATCACCGCCATATCCAGCACCGTGGTGACGTCCTGGCTGGTGCCGGGAAAGATGACCCCACCGACGATGCTCAGGTATGTCAGCGAAAGTGCGTTGTCGTCCTGGTGGGAAACCTGGTCGTAGGAGACCAGCGCCAGCAGGTCCATGTTGTACAGCCGCTGCAGGGCCGCCAGGCCGCTCATTCCTGGATTCTGGCTAAGGTAGTAGCCCGGAATCTCGACGATGTCGCGGATGAAAGGGCGACTGCCGAAGCGTTCACGGATGCGTTGCAGGATGGCGCTCTTTTCCACCTCGTCTATTGCCACCTGGCCTCCTGCCTGCGGCAGAAACGCCAGGCCAACGGTCAGCGGCAACTGCAGTTCCGGAATCTGCACCTGGGTCGGAGGGGGTTCCCGACCATACAAGTATTCCACCAGCGTGGAACTGCGATAGTGGCGCGGACCTGCCGAATACCACCCGGCGCATCCGGACAGCGTCAACGTCAGGACGGCTGCTGCTGAGACGATGATCTTCTTCACGAGGATTCCCCTGTTGTTCCCTGTGCACGCATCTGAGCGCCGTTCACGACTGGCGGCCAGTGCGTCAGCGGCAGTGCCGGGCCAATGGACGTCTGGTATCACGTGGTGATACCTTGCGGCCGTGCGCCGTGCATCCCTGTCATTGCTGGTGGCCGAGCTGAAACGCACGCTGCGCGAGCAGCAGATCACCTATGTGCAGGTGGCGGGCAAGATCGGCGTCAGCCTGCCCACTGTGAAGCGCATGTTCTCGCGCGGGGACTTCACGCTCGAGCGCTTCGAGCGTATCTGCGCCCTCGCTGGCAGCTCACTGGCGGAGGTGGCGGCGCGGGCCGGTGAGCGCACTGCGCCGGCCACCCAGCTCACCCACGCGCAGGAGCAGCAGATCGTCGGCGACCCGCGCCTGTTGCTGGTCACCTGGCTGGTGCTCAATCGCGCCACGCTGGCGGACATCGTGCGCGACTACAAGCTGACCGAACGCGAGGTGCTGCGGCAGTTGATCCGGCTCGACCGGATGAAGGTGATCGAGTTGCAGCCGGGCAACCGCGCGCGGCTGCTGGTCAGCCGGCATTTCAGCTGGCGGCCCGGCGGGCCGGTGCAGAAGTACATCCACGAACGCATGCTGCGCGACTTCCTGGCCAGCCCATTCGCCGGTGACGACGAGGAATTCTGGTTCCATGGCGGAGAAGTCTCCGACGCGACGATGGGCGCATTGAAGAGCGCACTGCGGGCCGCAGCGCGCGAGTGCGCCGCCGTGCTCGATGCGGAGCGCGCACCCCCCGACAGCCGGCACGGCGCGGCCTTCGTGGTGGCCCTGCGCCGCTGGACCTACAGCGGCTTCGCGCCATTCCGGCGCTGAGCCGGGTCGGCTCCAGCACGGGCAGGGCAGCTCCGGGTCTTGAAAGCGCCTACGCCTTGAGGCCGGATGCGAGGAGGCACTCTGCCGCCTGCCGCGCCGCCAGTGATGCGCTGCCGTCGGGTTGCCAGGAGACAGCTGCGCCTTCATAGAGCACTTCAAGCTGGCGCGAGAGCGTCGCTGGATCCCTGGCCCCGGCCTGCGTCGCCAGCTCCCGGAATAACCCGCGCAACCAGCCGCGCGACGCATCGCAGACGCTGCGTGCCCCGTTGTCATCGCCCAGTTCGGCACTGGCGCGGATGAAGGCGCAGCCGCGGAAGTTCTTCGTGGTAGCGAGCAGGTACTGGTCGTCGAACACCGCGAGGATCTTCTCGCGCGGCGAGTCCAGGGCCTGCAGGCGCCCGATGATCCGCTTCTCCCTGGCCTCGTGGCGGGCCATCAGATAAGCCTTGATCAGTTCATCCTTGCTACCAAAGACGTTGTAAAGGGATGCCTTTGCGACACCAGCGTGATCAATCACCCGGTCGATGCCGACGGTGTTGATGCCTTCCTCATAAAACAGCTCCGCCGCCGCGGCCAGCAGGCGGTCGCGGGCAGAGGCTTTTTCCGGTGTGGTTGAGTTCATGCATTGACTCCTGTTGACGATGGTAGACCGATCTGTATAGTGCGGTCCATACCTAGACAAACCGGTCTACCCAAACAGGACAGTCTCATGAGCCGCTCCACCCAGCCGCGCCCATCCCAGGTCACCGCCGCAGGCGTCGCCTCGCCGGCGCGACTGTCGCCCCTGGCCAGCTTCTTACTGATGGCGTCGATCACGGTGACCTTCCTCGCCGGGGCGAGCGCGCCCACGTCGCTGTATCCGGTGTACCAGTCGCAGTGGGGCTTCTCGTCGCTGACCATCACGGTGATCTTCGCCGTGTACGCATTGGCGGTGCTCGCGGCCTTGCTGGTGCTGGGTCGTCTCTCCGACCACGTGGGACGGCGGCCGGTGCTGCTGGCCGCAGTGGTGGGCCAGCTCGTCACCATGTGGCTGTTCGCCACCGCTGATGGACTCGGCACCCTGCTCCTCGCGCGAACGCTGCAGGGCGTGGCGGCTGGCGCCGGCATTGCAGCGGTGGGCGCGGGGTTGCTCGACATCGACCGCGACCGCGGCGCGTTGACGAACGCCATCATCACACCGCTGGGCACCGCGACGGGCGGCATTGTCGGCGGCGTGTTCGTGAGCCTGCTGCCTGCGCCTTCGATGCTGGTATTTGCCGTGCTGGCCAGCCTGATGCTGTTGCAGGGCATGGCGCTGCTGTGGATGGGCGAAACCGCGCAGCGACGCGGCGGGGCGGTGGCCTCGCTGCGACCGCAGCTCGCGCTCTCTGCCGAAGTGCGTGGCCCGTTGCTGCGCGCCGTGCCGATCATCATCGCCGGCTGGGCGGTGGCCGGGTTCTTCACGGCACTGGGCCCGGCGTTCGTGAAGGCCATGACGGGCGAGAATTCGGCGCTGCTCAGCGGCGTCACGCTGTTTGTCATGGCTGGCAGCGCCGGGGTCGCTGCACTGCTGCTGCGAAACCAGACTCCGCGCGAGGCCATGCACACCGGGGGTGCCGCGCTCGCTACCGGCATGATCTTCGTGATGGCGGCCGTGTACCTCAACCAGCCACTGCTGTTCTTCGCCGGACTGTCCGCATCAGGAGTGGGCTTCGGCAGCGGCTTCCAGGGCGCGGTGCGAAGCGTCGTGAGCCAGGCGCATGCCAGGGAGCGCGCCGGCGCGCTGGCGGTGATCTTCGTGATCGCCTATCTCGCCATGGGACTGCCGGCCATCGGCGCGGGCATTCTGCTGGTGCAGGGGATCCTGCTGCCAAACGTGGCCAACGAGTTCGGCGTGGCCATCATGGCGCTGGCGCTGCTGCCGCTGTGGCTCCTGCGGCGCTGATAATATGGCCCCCCGGAAATTCGAAAAGAAGAGGGGCGAGACATGAAGTCACTGGCATTGCGCGCGACGTCAATCGCGCTGGGGTTGGTGCTGCTGCTGCCTGTGGCGGCTGCGTCCGATGCGGAATGGATGCCGGATGCACGTGCCAACTCCGCCCCTGTCACCGTCACCCGCGCGCAACTTTACGCCGTGCTCGACAACTACCTGGCGGCGCTGAAATCGCAGAACCCCGCCGGCGTGAAGTGGGCCAAGCAGGTGCGCAACACCGAGAACAATGTGGCGCTGGTGGTGGGCGATGGCCTGTGGCGCACCATTACGGCGCTGGGCACCTACGACCTGCGCTTCGCCGACCCGCAGCTCGGCCAGGTCGGCTTTTTTGGCACCGTGACCGAAACCGATGAAACCGCGGCCTTCACCCTGCGACTCAAGGTGGTCGACGGGCAGGTTGCGGAAGTCGAGACCCTGGTGGTGCGCCAACTCGATTCCGGTATCAAGTTCGAAGGCCAGAAATTCGAACACAAGCCAGCCTTGAACGAAATCCTTGGCGCGGCCGAGCGCCTGCCACGGGCACGCATGGTGTCACTGGCCAATGGCTACTTCGACACGCTGCAGCTCAATGACGGAACCCTGTTCACCAGGTTCCACCGCAACTGCAACCGCGTCGAGAACGGCGTGCAGACCACCAACAACCCGGGTTTCACGGCCGTGCCAGTGGCCCGCCTGGGGTGCGAACAGCAATTCCGCCTGGGCAACTACCGCTATGACACGCGGCTGCGGGGCCGCCGCTATGTACTGGTGGATGAAGAGCGGGGCCTGGTGATGGCTGCTGCCTTCATCGACCATGGCGGATACATCCACGACTACGAGCTGACCGATGGCACCAAGGCGCGCTCGCCTGTGCACCGGCCGCACAGCTTCTACCTGCTGGAGCTGTTCAAGCTCAAGGAGGACAGCATCGAGCAGGTCGAGGCGAACTTCATCACGGTGCCCTATTCCATGCCCTCGCCCTGGGATGACTGGGCCCGATAGGCGGCACGGCGCGGCCTGAGGCTGAATGACCGGGCGCGACGCTGATGGATTCGTTGATCAATGCCGCCGCGCGATGGCTGGCCGCCGGAAATCCCATCGCCGCACTGAAGCTGGTGGCCTTGCGCAATGACGCTGCCGGTCTCGCCCTGCGCGGCATTGCCCTGGCTCAGCTTGGCGAGCACGTCCGCGCGCGGGAACTGCTGCGGGCGGCCGGGTGTGCCTTCGGTCCGCGCGAACCGGTGGCACGGGCGCGCTGTGTGGTGGCCGAGGCGGAAATCGCGCTCGCATCGCGGGACGTGGGCTGGGCGGCGAAGCGGCTGGAGACCGCGCGCGAGGTGCTTGAGCACCACGGTGATACGGCCAATGCAGAGCACGCACGCCAGTTGCGGATGCGGCAACTGCTGCTCACGGGTCAGCTTGATGAACTGGAGAGCGCATTGTCTGCGACGCACCAGCGCCGCAACCTGTCGCCTTCACTCGAAGCGGGAAGGGAGTTGCTGGCGGCGCAGCTGGCCTTGCGACGCATGCGCCCGAAGGCGGCACGGTCCGCGATGCAACGGGCCGCAGAGGCGTCACGTCGCGCCTCCGTCCCTGCGCTGCTCGCAGAAACCCGGGCCGCACTCCAATCCCTCGATGCACCTGCCGCGCGGCAGATTTCCCGCGGCAACGATCGACTGCTGACCATCAGTGCGGTGGAAGCCCTGCTGGCGTCACGTGCACTGCTCGTCGACTGCTGGCGGTTTGCCGTCCGCCATGCAGGCACGGTGATTCCCCTGGTCACGCGCCCCGTGTTGCTGGGCATCGCCCGCATCCTTGCAGAGGCATGGCCTGAAGGCGCCTCGCGCGAGACCCTGATTCACGGAGCATTCCGGATCAAGTCTGCCGATGAGTCGCACCGCGCGCGCCTGCGCGTGGAGATCGGAAGGCTGCGCAAGCTGCTGGCCCCGGTTGCTGCCGTCGAGGCAACGCCAGCGGGATTCATGCTCAGGCCATTGCAGGCGCGCTCCGTGGTCGTGCTGGCGCCATTGGTGGAGGACCGTCATGCCGATGTACTGGCCGTGCTTTCCGACGGCGAGTCCTGGCCCACCTCTGCCGTAGCTGCAGCACTGGCCACCAGCCCGCGTTCGGTGCAGCGCGCACTGGAAGCCCTGGCGCGCGCCGGCAAGGTCCAGCCGGTGGGCCGCGGTCGCGCCCGGCGCTGGACGATCCCACCACCTTTGCCCGGATTTGCGACGCTCTTGTTACTCCCGCCCTCGCTGCCCACTGACTAGGATGCACAGAACGGCAGAAAACAGGGATCGACAAATGAAACAGGCGGAAATCATTGCGGAATTCGGGCCATTTGCCGGCGTGGATGCCGTGCATGGTGTGACCTTCGATGGCGCGCGGGTGTGGTTCGCCTCAGGCGACAGGATCAACGCCCTCGATCCGGACGGCGGTGAGATCAGCCACTCAATCCAGGTGCCCGCCCACGCCGGCACAGCCTTCGATGGCAAGCACCTGTACCAGATTGCAGAATCGCGCATCCAGAAGATCGACCCCCGGACCGGCAAGGTCGTCGATTCGATTCCGGCCCCGGCAAACGGTGGTGATTCCGGTCTCGCCTGGGCGGAAGGATCGCTATGGGTGGGACACTATCGCGAGCGCAAGATCCATCAGGTCGATCCCGCTACGGGCGAGGTGCTGCGCACCATCGAGTCCAACCGTTTCGTCACCGGCGTCACCTGGCTGGACGGGGACCTGTGGCACGGCACATGGGAGGGTGATGACAGCGAGCTGCGCCGCATCGATGCGAAGACCGGCGAAGTGAAGGAAAGGCTCGAGATGCCCCCGGGCACGATGGTTTCAGGGCTTGAATCCGATGGCCGCTCGCGGCTCTTCTGCGGCGGAGGAAAATCAGGAAAGCTGAGGGTGGTGAAGGCGCCAGGAAAGGCCTGACCCGCTTCGCGGCTGCCGCTCATCCAGTAGCGCAGGGGATATTCAGGCAGCCACCAACTTGCCGGTCGTCCCTGCCGTCTGACACACTGGACATCACGGCTTGGATGCCGGCATTGGTGCAGCCCGTGTTCACGCGACTTGATCATTTCCTGGTCATGACCCACGACGTCGACGGCACGCGCGACTTCTACCGCGATGTGCTCGGCTTCGAAGATGGACTCCGGCCTGACCTGGGTTTCCTGGGTCACTGGCTGTACCTGGGAGACGTCGCGGCCATCCACATTGCGGACTGGGAAACCTACACGGCGCACAGCCGGCGGCTGGGCATTCCGGTGACTGTGCCGGCGCCGGGTACCGGCGTGCTGGATCATGTGGCCTTCAACGCGCCGGGCCACCGGCATCCGGTGCTGATGGAACGCCTGCGCGCGAGGGGCCTGCGCTTTCATCCGCACGATTCGCCGCAGATCGGCCTGCGACAGATCTTCCTCGAAGACCCCAACGGGCTGAAGCTGGAACTGAATTTCTGGGACCGACAAGGAGCATGAGCAGATGAATCCTGACGTCCGGACGGCCGTTACCTGTGCAGTCCTGTTTTCCCTAATGGGTGGCCTGGCCGGCTGCGGGCGCCAGGCTTCGGTCACTCGCAATCCGGCCGTGGCCTGTGCTGAATTATTCGGTAACACGACATTTGCCCAGATGCAGGTCACCGGCGTCACATATCTGGCCGCCGATGCAAGCCTGCCGGGAAGGTGCGAGGTGCAAGGCATCATCCGTCCAGAACCAGGCTCGGAGATCGGCGTCGTCTACCGTTTCCCCGAGGACTGGAATGGCAAGCTGCTGGCCCTGGGCGGCGGCGGCTGGATGGGCAATACCACCTTGCAGGCGGCCTCGCCCGGCCTCGCGCAAGGCTATGCCACGTTGCAGACCGATGCCGGCCACACGACGGGCACGGGCTTCGATGCCTCGCCCTGGGCCCTCAATCCCGATGGCACTGCCAATCAGCCGAAGCTCGAGGATTTCTCGCATCGGGCCATCCACCTGATGACGGAGCGGGGCAAGCAGGTGATCGCCAGCCACTACGGCAAGCCGGCGACGCGCGCCTATTACCAGGGATGCAGCACCGGTGGCCGCATGGGGCTGATGGAAGTACAGCGTTACCCGGAGGACTTCGACGGTGTCATCGCCGGCGCGCCCGTTCATACCTTGCAGACGCAGACCAGCGCCCAGCTGCGCGCGCTGGCGTTTGCGGCACCCGGGGCCCGGCTCGATGCAGCCCACCTTGAACTGATTCACGGCGCGGTGATGAAGGCCTGTGATGCCAGGGATGGCGCGGCCGATGGCGTGCTGCGGGACCCGCGCGCCTGTGACTTCGACCCGGCCGTACTCCAGTGCGCGGGCGGAGCATCCGGGGCAAGCTGCCTGACACGCGCGCAGGTCAACGCCGTGCGCAAGGTCTACGAGGGCCAGAAGGCCGACGATGGCAGCGTCGCGGCCTTCCCGCTGGAGAAGGGCGGAGAGAAGGGCTGGGTGCGTTTTGTGCCCGCCACCGAGCCGGGCGATCCGGGCACCAACAGCGGCGGCCTGCACGCACTGCGCGGACCGCTGCTGGGTGATCCGCAGTTTGCGCTCGATCGCTTCACGCCGAACGATGTACCGCCTCTGCGCGCCAGCTGGCTGGGCCGCACCTATGAGGCCAACGATACCGACATCAGCGCATTCACCGCGCGCGGCGGCAAGCTGCTGCTCTGGCACGGCTTCAATGATCCGGGGCCCAGCCCCCGCGCCACCGTCGACTATTTCGAAGCAGTGCGCGCCGCGGTACCGGAAGCTGCCAGATCAGTGCAGCTGTTCCTCGCCCCGGGCGTTGCGCACTGTGGCGGAGGAGAGGGACCGGATCGCATCGATTGGCTGGCGGCGCTCGACAACTGGGTGGAGGGAGGCCAGACGCCTCAGGAACTGCCGGCGACAAAAGCCGACTCGGATCTGGCCTGGAATCTCTGCGCCTATCCGAAGTTGCCGACCGGGCAGGCAGACGGCACGTATCGCTGCGAATGACCTGGCTGCGTGATTGACGCATTCAAGCGCTCGCGGGCAGGCGACGCTGATCGACCGGGGTCCGAACGTGCCTGGCGCCTTCGACGGCGCCCCCGCTGCCGCACTCTTCAGGCGACCTGCGTTTCCAGCGCCCAGCGTTCGAGCTTGCGGGCGTCCTGGTAGAACAGGCGGATTCCCTCGCTGAGCTTTTCCACCGCCATCGCATCCTCGTTGTGCAGGAAGCGGTAGGTCTTCTCGTCCAGGGAAAGCTTCTCCACCGTCGCAGCGCGCGCAGCCTCGAGCGTGAGTCGCGGCGTGACTTCGCCCTCGCTGCGGTCCAGTTCGGCGATCAGGTCCGGGCTGATGGTGAGCAGGTCGCAACCGGCCAGTTCGCGGATCTGGTCCACCT
>JALYWF010000100.1 GCA_030852845.1 Pseudomonadota bacterium | reverse complement strand
CCACGCGCAGGTGCGGGGCCGGCCGCAGGTGCGGCAGCCGCCGCGCGCTCGGGCACCCCCGCCCACCCGGTGCTGTAGTTCGCATTCCAGGTGTAGTCCAGGTCCATCCGCGCGATTTTCCACACGCCGCGCTCGCGCACCAGCTTGTTCTCGTAGACGCCCTGCATGTACGAACCGTCTCCATCGCGGGCGCTGTTGAGCTGGAACAGTTTGGTGCGCACGTAGGCTGTCCTGCCGTCGGACATCACGGTGACCACCGGGGCAGTCTTCTGGTGCAGGGTCATGCTCGCGGCCCGGCGGCCGCCATACCCGTAGCGCCCGACCATCGAGTCGCGCACGCGTTCCCGCCCGATGTAATTGCCCACGCCGGAGAGTTCCTTCGAGCCATTCACTGCGAAGACATCCGCCGCGCCGTCCCACAGGAACTCATCGATGTAATAGCCATAGGCATTGGAAACGTTCTCGGCGCCATCCTTCGCGACCACGATCTCAAGGTCGCGTTCGGCGGCGGCCAGCAGTGCCTCCAGCGGGCCGGCTGGCGCTTTCGCAGCGGGACTGCCGAAGGGCTTGCCACCTCCGACCGGATTGCCGAAATGCATCGGCGGCAGGTCGAGCGCGGGATAGGCTGCCCGCTTCACCGTGGCCGCTGCATCCGGCGGGAAGGCAGGGGCAGGCACCGGCGCCTCGGCGCTCGCAGCCCAGCCCTTCGCGTAGTCCGTGCGCATGCGCTGCGTCACCTGCATCGACTGCAGGCGCCACTTGCCGTCGATCCTGCGATAAGTGTTCTCGTGGATGTTGATGCCCCAGGCGCCACCCACGCCGTTCTGTCCCGTCTGCACCAGTTCCGTGCCGCGCAGGCGGGCGCCCTGGCAGTCGGCGGACATGGTGATCACCGGCTGCATCTGGGTGTGGTCGTTGATCACCCCGCGTGCAAGATCCTTCGGACCGAACTGCTCCAGCGCGCGGCGGATGCTGGCCGGACCCTGATACACCCCACTGTGGCCGGTCTCGAAAGTGCCGTCGGCGGCGAAGAGTTCCGCCACGTCATCCCACATGCGGCGATCCACGTAGTAGCCGTAGGCATTCTGCAGGCTTTCCACGCGTGCCTGCTGCTGCAGGCACAGCAGCTGCGCCTGCAGCGCGGCAGTTCGGCGCCTGAGGCCGCCTTCGTCGCGCGGCGCCTGGTCGGCGGCAGTGAGCCCGGGGCTCTGCGGGATGGGAATCCCCGCCTGCTCCGGCGTGTAGTGATGCGTGAAGATCGTGACCTGGTCGCTGCGGTCCACATTGCGCCAGCCGGTCGCATACGCACCGGCGAAACCCGGGCGATAGTGCAGGCGGCGGATCTTCCATACGCCGTCCTCTTCAACGTATTCATTCTCGTAGATGCCATTGGCCCAATCGGCGCGCTCGCCGAAACGGCCCAGCATCGACAGTTCGCGCCAGCGGCCACGTGCCACGCGACCATCCCAGTCAAGGTTCACCACCGGGCTGAGCGCCAGGTGCGTGTTCAGGTCGCCATGGCCCAGTGACTTGCGGCCGGTACCCTCCAGGGCCTGCGCCTGCAGGTAGGCGGCGATTGCGGCACGGCCCGAGAACTGCTGCGTGCCCACCTGCGCCGTGGCATCGCGCATGAAGAGCTGCGCTGCCTCCTGCCAAAGGCCCGCCTCGCGGTAATGATTCAGCGCATGCTGCAGGCGTTTCACCGCGCGGATGGCCGTGGCATGGCGCACGCCGGCAGAAAGCCTTTCAACCCGCAGCCGCGCGGCCTGGTGCTGCACCGCCTGGTGCGCGGGCGGCGTGATGCGCAGTTCCGGGTGCCCTGCCAGCGCCTCCTGCAGCACGCTGGTGTCGATCAGTCTCGCCAGTTCTGCGCGCGGGCGCGCGGCGCGTTTCGCCTCGCGCGCCAGGAACTTCTCCTCGTCTTCCAGCACGTCGAGCAGGTCCGGCACCAGTTCACCGATGTAACGGTGGTGGTGCCAGGTGCGGGCCACCGTGGCTTCGTCGAGGCCCGCGGACTTCGCCATCGCCGTCCAGCCCCGCCGCGGATCCTGATGCAGCTGCTTGGTGGCGCGCAGGATGCTGCGCACGAATGCCACGATACGCGCCCGCTGCACCGGGTCGGCCAGCTGCGTCGCAGTGGTATTGAGGTTGAAGACCTCGCGGTAGATGCCCTGGCCGCTGAACTCGATGCCATCCGCGCCCAGCCGCAGCAGGATGTTGTCGATCTCAGGCTCCCATATGGTCACTGCATCCAGTTCGCCAGCCACCAGCTGGTCCGACACGCGCTGCATGTTGGCGCTGCTGACCACCGTGACATCGGCGTAGTCCAGGCCCACCGAGCGCAGCATGCGGTGCAGGAAATAACCGGATGAAGTGATCGGGATGGTCGCGATGCGCTTGCCCTTCAGGTCGGCCAGCGTGCTGATGCCCGCGGAGCGGCGGGCCACGATGCGGTACAGCCCCTCCGACACCGTCATGATGATGCGCAGGTCCGGGTTGTCCACTGACACCCGCAGCGCCTGCGTCTCGGCATTGGTAGACAGGTGGGCACGATCCGGCCGGAACAGGTCGGGCACACCGCCATTGCCGACGAATACCGGCTCGCTGTGCGACTGCGCCGCCAGCAGCACTGGCGACAACTCGATCACCGAAGTGTTGCCATACACGCGCAGCGGCGCCGGCGCTTCGCCGGTGGGCGCCCGTGCCGTGAACAGCAGGGCGCAGGCCAGCGCCCCCAGCAGCGCGCGCGTGGCGGTGAGTCCGGGAACCATGCCTGATGTGTTCATCGCGACAAGGTACCGCCGGCGCCTACAGCTTCGGGTTGGTGGGCGGAATGCCGCCCTGGAACCAGGTCTCGAACCTGCGATAGCTGCACAGCCAGCGTCCGTCCGCCTCGCGCTGCATGCGGTCGGTGATCAGCGAGATGGTGATCGGCGAATGCGTGGGCAGCACCGGCTTGCCATCAGCCGCGTAGAGGATCAGGTACCAGGTGCAGGTGACCTTCGTGTCGCTCTCGAACTGCACGCGGAAGTTGGTGACGGCATGCACCACGGTGCGCGCGCCGCGCTTCTCGCGCCACTCATAGAAGGCGCGGATCTTCGCCTTGCCCTTGTACGCTTCCTCGGGTCCGACGAACTCGGCATCTTCGGTGTAGTACTCGGGCGCGTTGCGGCCCCAGTTGGTGTCCACGTCGTGCCAGTACTCGTGCAGCAGGGCACTGAGTTCCTGGATCACCATCAGCTGTTCGGTCCTGTTCATCCAATCGCTCCACGTTCGGCCACGGGCACGGACAGGTCACGACCCGCCGTCTCCGGCAGCAGCAGCGTGGCGAAGATCGCCAGCACGATGCCCGAGAGCGCGCCGATCAGCATGCCCGTGCTGATTCCAACAATATTGCCGTCGATCATCCACGCCACCGGCATGGTGAAGGCCAGGCCGCTCATGGCCCGCCCCAGGTTGTAGGCGAACGACTGCCCGGAGCCGCGGATCTCGGTCGGGAACAGCTCGGTGAAATAAGGCCCGAAGGAGGCATACAGGCCGAACTGGAAGAACCCGTACACCAGGCCGGCCGGCAGCAATGTCCACACCGAGTTGCCCAGCGGGGCCAGCAGGTAGAAGCTGGCCATCACCACGAAGCCGGCACCGAACAGGCGGAACATGCGGCGGCGGCCGAAGTTGTCGCTGAAGTAGGCATTCACCTGCGCGCCGAAGAATCCGCCCGCGCTGTTGATGAGGATGAACAGGCCCGCCACCTTGGCCGACAGGCCGCGCTCGGTCTGCAGGAACACACTCAGATAGTTGCTGACGGAGTACGCGGCACCCTGGATGCCGATGGCCAGCAGCGAGGTCAGCACGGTGATGCGCAATGCCTGGGGCGCAAAGATGGCCCAGGGATATATCGCGCGCTTTTCCGCCTTCAGGCGCCGGCGCGTCTCCAGGTAGATCTCCGAGTCATCATCGGCGCGCCGCACGAAGAACACCAGCAGCGCCGGCAGGATGCCGACCCAGAAGGCCACCCGCCAGCCATATTCCAGGGGCAGCATGCCGACGAGGGGCCCCGCCAGCAGCGCCGCCATGCCGGTGCCGATGGGCGCCGCGCTCTGCACCGTGCCCACCGCCTTGCCACGATGGGCTGGCGCGATCATCTCGCCCAGCAGCACGGCGCCGACGGCCCATTCCGCGCCGAAGCCCAGGCCCTGCAGCACACGCAGCACGAGCAGCTGTTCGTAGGTCTGCGCAAAGCCCGACAGGAACGAGAACAGCGAGAACCACAGGATGGTCAGCTGCAGCAGGCGGGCACGGCCGTAGCGGTCGCACAGCAGCCCGCCGATCCAGCCGCCCACTGCGGCGGAAACGAAGTTGGCGGTGTTGATGGACTGGGCTTCGGTGAGCGACATGCCGAACGCCACCATCAGCGTCGGGATCATGAACGAGAAGACCAGGGCATCCATGGAGTCGAGCGCCCAGGCAGCCGTGCAGGTCCAGAACACCCGCTTCACGCGGGCGTTGGCAGAGTTGTACCAGCCGAAGGGTGAACGGATCGCCATGCCCTGTCTTCAGAACGCGCGCCGGTAGATATCGCGCGCATCCTCGGGTGTCACGGCACGGGGATTCTGCACCAGCAGCCGCTGCACCTTCATCGCGGCATCCACCATCCGCGGCACCGCCGATTCGGGCACGCCAAGCGCAGCGATGCCGGAGGGCATTCCGCATCGTTCAACCAGCGCGTGCACCGCCGCCACGCCGCGGCGCGCCACGTCCATGTCATCACCGCCGGCTTCCACGCCCAGCGCATGCGCAATGGCGGCGTAGCGGACCGGCATGGCCGACAGGTTGAAATCCATTACATGCGCCAGCAGCACGGCGTTGGATACCCCATGCGCCACGCCGAAATCACTTCCCAGGGGATAGGCCAGGGCGTGCACGGCGGCAGTGTTCACCGGTCCGAGGCACATGCCGCCGCACAGGCTGCCGAAGGCCACGTCGGCGCGGGCGGTGAGGTCATCGCCCTGTTCCACCGCGCGCAGCAGACTGCGCCCGATGCGCCGGATGCCCTCCAGCGCCCAGCCATCGATCAGCGGATGCGCCTGCCGGTTGGCATAGGCCTCGATGCAATGCGTGAGCGCATCGATGCCGGAGGCGGCCGTCACCTGGCGTGGTGCGCCCACCGTGAGCGCCGGATCAACAAAGGCCGCGTCAGGCACCAGGTGCGGACTGATCACGCCCTTCTTCTGGCCGTCGAGGGGATCCTGCACGATCGCAATGGGTGACACCTCGCTGCCCGTGCCCGACGTGGTGGGCAGGCAGGCCAGCGGCAGTGCGCGGCGCGAAAGCAGTCCGATGCCGAACACTTCGCCGATGCGCTGGTGTCCGTCGAACAACGCGGCGGCCAGCTTGGCCACGTCGATGGCGCTGCCGCCACCGACTGCCACGACGGCCACGGCCTTTATGTCACGTGCCGCCTCGATGGCCAGATCCAGGTCGGCGACCTGCGGTTCCTTGGCCACACCGTCCCACACCTTCACCGTGCGCCCCTGGCTGCGCAGCGCAGCCGCCAGCGGCTCGCACAGCGGCGCGAGCGGCGGCGAAGTCACGATGAGGATGGCGCCGGGGGCCAGCGTTGCGACCCAGTCGGCGCAGGCGGCAAAACCGCCGGACCCGAAGGCAAGCCGGCGAGGCAGGTGCAGTGCCAATGGCCGGCTGAGGTCTCCCTGTATCAGAACGTCACCCTGGCGCCGGAACAGGCGGGTCGCTGTGCAATCGATTGTACCATCCGGCCGCCCCGACTCCTGTGCCCCCAAAAACGCGGGATGCGATGCTCACATGGAGCGGGCCCGGCTACTTGCGCGTGGCGGAACTGGCGGCGGACCGCGGCGGTACTTTCACGCCGCGGCAGCCAGCGAGCCGCGGCGATACGCGGTAGGCGTGGTGCCGAACTGCTGGCGGAAGGCGCGGGTGAAGTGGGCGGCACTGTTGAATCCCACGCCGAAGGCGATGTCGGTGACTGTCTGCCGGCTCCAGAGCGGATTGGCAAGCAGGCGCGCGCATTCCTCCAGGCGCCGGCGCAGGATGTAGGCCGAAAGCGTCTCCCCGCCGTCCTGGAAAAGCATGCGCAGGTAACGGGGTGAAACGTGCAGCGCCGCGGCCACCTGCGTCGGGGAAAGCTGCGGATCCCTGAGATGCGCCTCCACGTGCCGGCAGGCGGCGATGCGCCGTGCCGCCACCGAAGGCGTCGGCGTTGTGGCACGTTCGAATGCCAGGCCAAAGGCCGTGGCCAGCACATCCAGCAGGTTGCGCGCGGCCACGCTGGCGAAGCGGCGTGGCAGTCCGGCCTCCATGCAGGCACTCAGCTCGCCGGTCATCTGGGCGGCCGCGCTGGCGAACAGCGAACCGGAGGAAAGCACCAGGCCGCACCAGCCTTCCGGCTGCGGAATGCGCTCGCGCAGCACGTCGGGCGCCGCCCGCACCACCACCAGTTCAGTGTCGGCCCGGCTGTGCAGACGGTGCGGGGCGGCGTTGTCGCAGAGCGTGAAGTCGCCGCGGCGCAGGTCGGTGGTATTGCCGTTGTGCTCGAATGTCGCCGAACCCTGCGACACGTAGATGAACGAGATCAGCCTCGAGCCACCGCGCTCCACATGCGCACTGGTGCGCTCTATGGCAGAAGGCGTGGCGCGGATGCGCGCGATGCCCAGCGGCCCCAGTGTGCCGAGCGCGAGCTCTGCCTGGAACTCGCCCGCACAGGCGGGACTGAAAGTCACATTGGCAAAGCGTTCTGCATACAACGCATTCCACCAGGCGGCGCGTGTGCCGCGTGGCGCATCAGCGGTGCTCCAGGTCTGCACTTCGTCACCCCCAGGCTCTGCTTCGCTTATTATGGTTTGACGATAGCACGGGACTCTTCAATGCCTACTTCCGCAGGAGACAACACTTCCCTTTCCATCAATCCGGCAACGGGCGAGACGCTTTCGGCATGGCCGATGGCCGACGCCCGCGGCGTCGAAGACGCCATTGCACGGGCGGCACGCGCTGGCGTCACCTGGCGCCGCCAGCCACTGGCTGCGCGCGCTTCGGCAATGACTGCGATTGCCGCGCAACTGCGCGCGCGCAAGGCCGACCTTGCCCGCCTCATCACGCTGGAGATGGGCAAGCCCCTTGCAGAGTCGATGGCAGAGGTAGAGAAGTCCGCCTGGAACTGCGAATACGTCGCGGAACATGGACCGGAGTGGCTCGCCGACCAGATGGTGCCGACGCAGGCGCGCGCAAGCTACATCGCGCATCTGCCGCTGGGCGTGGTGCTGTCGGTGCTGCCATGGAATTTCCCGGTCTGGCAGATCTTCCGCTGCGCCGCTTCGGCGCTGATGGCCGGCAACACGCTGCTGGTGAAGCACGCCCCCAATGTGCAGGGCTGTGCCAACGCGGTTGCCGAACTGCTGCTGGCAGCCGGCCTGCCTGAAGGCGTCTTCCAGAATCTGCATGCACCCGTGCCGCTGGTAGGCGGCATCATCGCCGATGCGCGCATCGCCGCCGTCACGCTCACGGGCAGTCCTGCCGCAGGCGCCAAGGTTGCCGCGCAGGCCGGTGCCGCATGCAAGAAGACGGTGCTGGAGCTGGGCGGTTCCGACGCCTTCATCGTGCTGGCCGATGCGGACCTTGATGCCGCGGTGACCGCCGGCGTGCGCGCGCGCTTCACCAATTGCGGCCAGGTCTGCCTGGCGGCGAAGCGCTTCATCGTCGAGGCGCCGGTGGCAGAAGCCTTCACGGAGAAATTCGCCGCGGCAGTGGCCGCACTGCGCATCGGTGATCCCCTCGAACCAGCCACCCAGATGGGTCCCATGGCGCGCGCTGACCTGCGCGAGGGCCTGGCGCGGCAGATCAGCGCCTCGCTGCAGCATGGCGCGCGCCTCCTCACCGGCGGCAGCGAAATCGGGCGTCCCGGCTGGTTCCACCAGCCCACCGTGCTCACCGACGTCAGCGCACAGATGCCGGTGGTGTCCGAAGAAACCTTCGGCCCCGTCGCTGCAATCCAGCAGGCCGGCAGTGCGGCTGAAGCCATTGCAATGGCCAATGACTCCGCCTTCGGACTCAGCGCCATGCTGTGGAGCAGCGACCTGGCGCGCGCCCGTGCGCTGGCCCGCGAGCTCGTGGTGGGCAGCGTGTTCATCAACAGCGTGACGGCGTCCGATCCACGCCTTCCGGTTGGCGGCGTGAAGCTCTCCGGTTACGGCCGCGAACTCGGGCGCACCGGAATGCTTGAGCTGTGCAACCTGCAGACTGTCTGGGTGGCCTGAGCGCGCCGGACATCTAGTCCGGCATCATTTCCTTCGGCGGACGCCCCGACACCGGATTCACGTAGTGGAATGCCGGTTCGGTGATTTCCGGGAATGCGTACTGCCGCGCGCGGATCTTCCGGTCAGGCGGAAACTCGGTCTGCCAGCTGGAAGGAGTGCGCGCTCCGCCCAGTCCCTGCGTGATGCCGCCGCCCTGCGCATTGCGCCCCGCCGTGGGCGCCGGCGCGGCAGCACCAGATGCCTGTTGCGCCGTCCGCCTTGTGGGAATCGTTGCGCCCCCAACCCGCCCCCATCCATTGCGGTAGGACGCATTGAACAGGTGGTGCAGGTCCTGGATGCCGAACTTCCACTCGCCATTCTCGAACACCGCGGTGTTCTCGTAGATGCCGCCGATCCACGATCCGCTGGAACCATCGGCGTTGCCACCACCCTGGAACAGGCGCAGCCGCGCCTTGGCGCGCAGGCCATCTTCGGAAACATGGATCACCGGCTGGATGAGCTGGTGGATGGTGAAGAAGTCTGGTGAGCGCCCGCCATTGGGACCGCGCAGTTTAAGTGCCGTGCGGATGCGCTCCTGGCCCACGTACACGCCGGCACCAGTGAGTTCCTTTGCGCCCGCGGTGATCGAATAGGTATCGGACATTGCATCCCAGTCCGACTCATCGATGTAGTAGCCATAGGAGCTGTTGAGGTTCTCCACCGCATCCACGCCGATCTCGCGGGCCACCTGGCGGCCAAGGTCCTCCAGCTGCTGGCGTGAAACCTGCGCGCTGCCGTTCATTGCCGTGCGCGCTTCGCCGCCAATGGCCTCCACCTTCACCACCGCCCCGGGAACATTGCGTGCGGCCCGTCCGGTCACGGGATGGAGGAAGCCCGGCGCCACGCTCTGCAACTTCGGATAGCTCGCAAATGCCACCGGCTTGCGATCCGGCGGGAATTCGCGGCTCGCCTTTGGCGCGGGCTGCGCATCCTGCGCCCACCCCAGGTCGTAGTCGGTGCTGACACGCGGGAAGTAACGCACCGCGCCGAGCTTCCACTTGCCCTGCTCCTTCACGAACTGGTTCTCGAACACGCCGAGCTCCCATTTCGCAAACTCACCGGTCTGGCCCAGCTGCGCCAGCTGCACGGTGCGTGCCGCAGCCCGCAGTCCATCCGGAGCGATGGTCACCACCGTGCCGAACAGCAGGTGATCAAAAAGCTCGCCGCGCTTCAGGGGCGTGGGACCGTGGAAGGTGGTGAGCGCCTTGAGGATGTGCTCCCGGCCCACATAGGTGCCACGCCCGCCCAGCTCCAGCGATCCGCCCGCGGTGAACAGGTCGGCCACGTCATCCCACAGCTTGCGGTCCAGGTAGTAGCCGAAGGCGTGTTGCAGGTTCTGCACTTCGGTTTCATCGCGCAGCACGGCCAGGCGGGCAGCCGCAGCAGCCTGGCGGTCGGCATCCGGCCCCGCGGTCGCATTGCGCACCAGTGCATCGATCGCGGCTTCCGGCACCGTCACGCCAACGTGCGCCGCCTCGAAGTGATAAGGGATGTTCCACTTCGCAGGCGCCTTGTGGCCATAGTCCTCATACGCGCCGCGGTACTGCTCGATGTAGTTGACGCGGCTGATCTTCCACTTGCCGTCCTCGAGGCGGTATTCGTTCTCGTAGATGCCGCCCAGCCAGGTGGCGGATTTGCCGTAGCGGCCCAGCAAGGCCAGCTCGTGCCAGGTGCCCCTGGCACTGCGTCCGTCGGCGCCCAGCGTGACGATGGGCTGCATCACCAGGTGCGTGTTCAGCTGCCCCGCCGCAAGGCCGTCGCCGCTGCGGCCGGCCGCCCGCATCAGGTGGCGGCGCAGGTTCTCCCTGCCCTGCAGCCGCTCATTGCCGAACTGCGCCGTGATATCGCCGGTGAAGAGATCGGCCAGGTCGGACCATCGGCCCTCATCAAGGTAATGCGCGTAGGCATGCTGCAGGCGCTTCACCGCGCGCACCCCCTCGGCAGCCGCGACACTGGCCTCGAGCCTGGCCAGGTCCATGCGGGCCTCTGCCGCCAACGCTGTACCCGCAGGCAACGCAGCCAGCAGACACAGCAGCACCCAATGGTTCAGACGCATCAATGCGCGCATGGCTCACTCCATGTATTGCTACAGCCCACCGGAAACGACCAGATTGCCCCCGTTCACGTAGGAAGCGGCGCTGGATGCCAGGAACAGCACCGTCTCAGCCACTTCTTCCGGCGTGCCCGCCCGTTGCATGGGCGAGCGCTTCTCGGCCACTTCAAGCCTGCCTGGCCGATGCATCTCGGTGATGATGGGGCCGGGCGAAACCACGTTCACGCGCATGCCCTCGGTGGCCACCTCGCGCGCCAGCCCGTAGGCGAGGCTGTCCATGCCGCCCTTGGATGCGGCGTACCAGACGAACTCGGATGGCGAACCGTAGAAAGTGGCGCGCGATGAGATCAGCACGATGGAACCACCCTGGCCGCCGAAGCGCGTGGACATGCGCCGGATGGCCGAGCGGCAGCTGAGGATGGCGCCACGCAGGTTCACGTCGAGCACCGCGTCGATGGTGGACGTGGCCGCATCGGCCAGCGGCGAGTGCGCACCGGTGATGCCGCTGTTGTACACCATCGCTGCGAGCGGCCCACGCTTGTCGGCTGCCTCGAAAAGCTTCTCGATGTGCGATTCCTGCGCCGTGTCGGCATGCACCGCGAGCGCAGATCCGCCGGCCGCCTGGATGCGCTGCACGACGGCCGCCGCGCGCTCCTCGTTGTTGGCGTAGCTCAGCACCACGTCATGGCCGCGCTGCGCACCGAGGACGGCCACCGCCTCCCCGATCCCGCGACTTCCACCAGTCACCACCAGCACTCCAGACGCCATCGCTCACCTCGCCAGAATCGTACTAACCTAAGTCAGCCGCGGCAGTGCGACTTGACCAGGATGGCAGAATCGCACTGCCCCCTCGGACAAGCTTGCCCATCCTGCAGCAGGGAATATCGCGCCCCATGACCACTGCCGGCCCCGCCCGCGCGCTGCACAACCAGCCGCCGGACCCGAATCCTCGCACGCCACGCCATCCAGTGCCGCCCGGCGCATGGGATTGCCACATCCACCTGTTCGGCCCGGCCGCGCAGTTTCCCTTCGAATCCCACAGTCCTTACACCTCGGATGACGCGCTGCCGGAGGATTACCTGCGCATGCAGGAGCAGCTGCACATGGCATACGCGGTGATCGTCAGCGCCGGCGGTTATGGCCGCAACACCCGCCACCTCGAGCAGGTACTGGCGCGTTTCCCCGGCCGGTTCCGCGGCATCATCCTGCCCCCGGTGGATTTCAGCCCCGAACGCATTGCGCCGCTGCATGCGCTGGGTGTGCGCGGCATCCGCATGTTCGGCGGACCGGCAGGACATGAGTGGAGCCATCTGCCCGGCATCGAGCCGCACCTGGCCGAAATGGTCCACGAGGCCGGCTGGCATGTGCAGTACCAGAGCCTGGTGCACGGGCACCTGCTGCAGGTGGCAGACCATCTGCTGGCCATGCCGACGCCCATCGTGCTGGACCACTTCGGTGCCTTCGACGCGAGCCTGGGACTCAGGCAGCCGGCATTCATCACGGTGCTTGAGCTGCTGGAGACCGGACGCGTGTGGGTGAAGCTGTCGGCACCGATGCGCAGCACGCGCGAGGAATTTCCCTACGCTGCCATGCGCCCCTTCGCCGAGGCGCTGGTGCGCCACGCACCCGAACGCCTGCTGTGGGGATCCGACTGGCCGCACGTGCAGCTCAACGACCGCCTGATGCCCAATGATGGCGACCTGCTGGACCTGTTTGCCGATTGGGTGCCCGATGAGCGCACCCGGCAACGGATACTCAGCGAGAATCCGCGGGAACTGTACGCGTAGCGGCGGTCATGCCCGCGGCGCCGCGCGCGGCCTGCGGCACGGTGAGGCGGTGGAACAGGTACAGCGCACCGGCCGACACCAGCAGCGGCGCCGCCATGGCCCAGAACACCGACTGCGGCGAGAGTCCTGCCCCCAGCATCCAGCCAGCCACCATCGGACTGGTGGTGTTGCCCACCCGGCCGAAGGCCACGGCCGAGCCGATGCCGGTGGAGCGGATGTCGGTGGGGTAATAGCGCACCGCCAGCGGATAGAGCAGGAAGAACACGCCGGAGACAAAGACGCCGCAGAGCAAGGACACCGACATGTGCACCGCCCTCCCATCATCCAGCACCATGCCCAATGAGGCGGTGAGGGCCGCCGCGACCAGCACCGAAGTGATCAGCACCTTGTCGTGGTGCCAGCGCCGACTGAACAGTGGCAGCACCAGTCCGCCGAGGATGGCACCGCCGGAATACAGCGCCATCGCATCCACGCCCACGCCAGCGGCATGTCCGGCCTCCGTGTAGATCTTCGTCAGCCAGTTGGTGAAAAAGCTCAGCGGCCAGCCGATCCCGATGAAGCCCGCCCACAGCAGCACGGTGCCCCAGGCGCGGCTGGGGGCAAAGAGTTCCAGCAGCCTGAAGCCCTTCACTGCCGGATCCGCCTCGTGCACGGCGGTGCCAGCTGCGACGCCCAGGCCGCGGAGCACTACGGCGAAACGTCGTCCGCGCGGTTCCTTCAGGCCCAGGTAGCGTGGCGACTCCGGCAGCATCGTGGCCAGCAGCGTGACCGTGGCGCAGGCCAGTCCCGCGATCAGCAGCAGCGCCTGCCAGCGCATGGCGGCGATCGCGGGGAACTTCATCACCAGCGCCGCCAGCAGCGCTCCCACCGCCTGGCCGAGGATGACCAGCGCGACCACGCTGGGCCGGGTGCGCGCCGGCAGGAACTCCGACACCAGCGAGACGGCGGCGGGAATCACGCCGCCGAATGCGATGCCCGCAAGCAGGCGGCACACCAGCAGGTGCGGGAAGCTGTTCACCAGCGCCGTGGCCAGCGTCGCCGTGGTCATCAGCGTCATCGTCGCCAGCAGCGAGCCGCGCCGGCCGATCCGGTCAGCCAGCCAGCCGGCACCCAGGCCGCCGAAGATCAGGCCGAAGGCGCTGGCGCCGAACAGCAGGCCCAGTGCCACCGGGCCCAGCTCCCATGAAGCGGTGATCGATGGCGCCAGCAGCGGAATCAGCTGCAGGTCGATGCCCTCCACCAGCGTGACCATTGCGCACAGCGCGATCACGCGCACCTGGATCGCGTGGATGCGCCCGCGGTCGATGAGATCCTGCAGCGATGCCGGGCCACTGCCACCCGGCATCGCCTGCTCCCTCACAGGTCCTTGCGAAGGGTCAGGAACCATTCTCTCGGCGGACTGGGCTGGCCATTGATCTGCGGGAAGCCGAAAGGCTGCAGGTTGAAGATGTTCCGATAGTAGAACTTGTCCGTGAGGTTGGTCACGCCCACGGCCACCTCCAGGTCCCCGGCATCGTTCTGGTAACCCACCCGCAGGTTCAGCACCGCGTAGTCCGGCTGGTTCAGGGTCGTCGCGTTGTCCTGGTAGGCGATGCTGCCGGTATAGAGCCAGTCCAGGCGCGGGGTGATGCTGCCATCCAGCCCCGGCACCGCAAACGCATACTGCGCGCCGAGGCTGGCGTTCCATTCCGGCACACCCAGCGCGCGACGGTTCACGGCACGGCTGTTCACGTCGCGGGAGTCGAAGGTCGAGAATCCCACCGAGCCATTCACCGCCAGGCGATTGAAGGGATGGGCCTGGAATTCAGCCTCCACGCCGCGCACCCGTCCCGGATTGTTGTAGTAGTAGGTGCGTGACAGGCAGGTGAACCCGGGCACCCCATCGTCGATCTCCTGCTGCGTGCGGTTGCGGCAGCGGGTGGAGCCTGGAGGTCCGTTCGGCAGCGGTTCGGTGACCTGCGTGCCGCTGAGCGGATCGCCGCTGCCGTCGAGCTGGTACTCCTGTCCGCCGATGCCGGCCGGACGCGTGCGGTAATCCGTAAAGAACGCCGTTGCATTGAGACGGAGCCGGTCTTCCAGCAGGTCGGTCTTCAGGCCCAGTTCGTAAGTCAGGATGTCTTCACCTTCGATCTGCGTCACCTGCGAGGGCTGGAAGGGCCGTGCATTGAAGGTGGGCAGGCGGAAGCCCGTGGCGGCCGAGGCATACACCATGGTCTCGCCGCCAAGACGGTAGTCCACACCCAGCTTCCAGTCGAAGCGCTCATCCTGCGGCGTCACGTCGAAGATGATGTGCTGCGCAGCCGTTCCGCCGTCCAGCAGGTTGCTGTAATGCACGACGTTCTTGTCATCCGAATAGCGGCCGCCGAAGGAAAAACCCAGCTTCTCCACCGGACGCCACCCCAGGTTGAGGAAGGCGGCCGAACTCTGCGGATCGTAGGTGTGGGTCTGGTAGCGCTGGGATGCGTTGAACGGCGAGACCAGCCGCGTGCGCACGTAGCCATCGCCCTGGAAGAAGAATACGCCGGCCACCCAGTCGAACTCCCCGTGGCGCCCGGTCACGCGCGCCTCGCCCGACCAGAACTCCTCGCCCGAATTGTTGCGCGTGTTCTCCAGTGCCAGCGGAGAGCCGTCCACATCGAAGGAGAACACCGTGTCCACCTTGCGGTAGCCGACGACGGTGGTGAGGTCCATGTCATCCGTGAGGCTGTACACGCCGCGGGCCGAGAGACCCCAGTTGGTCACGGGCGCAAAAGGCCGGTAGCGCAGCCCGCCGCGCAGCACCGAACCATTGTAGAACTGCGCACCGCTGGCCACGGGCAGGTTGGCTCCCGCGGGAATCGGGTCGCCATAGGTGGCATAGGTCTGGTAGGGATTGCCGGTGAGGAAGCGCGTGTCATACGCAAACGCCGGTCCGACGCCGGGGCTGAAGCTGCCGGCTGCAGCCACCGTGTTCAGGTGCGAGGCGGCCAGCGCGGGGTTCACATCAATCAGCGCATCAGCCGCGCTGTCTGATTCATCCTGCAGCCAATCGCCGCCGAAGGTGAGCGTGAGCCGCGAGGAGGCATTCCACAGCAATTGACCGCGCGCGGCATGCACGTCCTCGCCGCCCAGGTGGCCGATCACGCAGCTGTCCGGGGTGAAGTTGTCGGTGTCTATCAGCAGTCCTTCGGCATAGGGGAAGTTGCCGGCCAGCTCCGACGTGCCGCGGCGGACCATCTCGCAGCGGAAGTCCAGCCGCTGCTGGTAGCCGCGCCTTTTCTTCGACACGGCCGACAGGCGCAGCGCCAGGTTGTCGCCCAGCGGCAGGTTGATGCCGCCACGCAGTTCCATGCGGTTGAAGCTGCCGGTGGTCAGCTGCGCATGGGTCTCCAGACGGGTGGGATCCGGCGCCTTGCTCACCAGGCTGATGGCGCCGGCAAGTGCATTGCGCCCGAACAGCGTGCCCTGCGGTCCGCGCAGCACTTCCACCCGCTCCAGGTCGAGCAGGTCGAAGTTCGAGCCGAACAGCAGCGGGTAATACACGTCGTCGATGTAGTACGCCACGCCGGGTTCGGCATTGAGGTTCGTATCTCCCTGCCCGATGCCGCGAATGAAGGCAGTTACACCCTTGCCATAGGCACCCTGCGCCGGCCTGAAGGCCGCATTGGGGATGATGGCACCCAGTTCCGCAGTGTTGGTGATGCTGCGTTCGGCCAGGTCTTCGGCCTGCACCGCGGTGATCGCCAGCGGAGTGGTCTGCAGGCTGGTCTCGCGGCGTGTCGCCGTGACCATGATCTCCTCAAGTTCGGTTTCGGTGTTGGGCTCCTGGGCTGCTGCAGGCAGCAGGAGGGCCGTGAGCACGGCAGTGGAAATCCCGTTGAACATCCTGGACACAGTGCCTCCTTGGCGCGTGATCAGACATGCGGGGCAGGACAAGCGGTCAGCCCGAAGGCTTCCCGGGCCGGCACGTTAGGTCCACCCAGCGGCAGTCACTTGTCTGCAACGGCACATCTCTTGCCCGCTGCGCGCGAGACTGTCGTGCGAACCAGGCGATAGACTCATGTCATGGACCTGCTGTTCGATACGCACGCGCACCTGATCTCGGACGACTGGCACACCTACCCGCCGCGTCCGCTGGCTCCGGGACTGCCTCTGCCCGCACGTACCAGCTACAACGTCACCGCGGAATCGCTCATCCAGATGATGGATGCGCAGCAGGTGGCCACCTCCTGCGTGGTGCAGCGGGGGCACCTGTATGGCCATGACAACAGCTACATCATCGAAGCGGCGCGGAGATTTCCCGGTCGCCTGCTGCCGGTGGTGATTCTCGACACGCAGGACCCGGCCACTCCCGACACGCTTGCCAACCTGGCTGCGCAACGCCTGGTCGCCGGCCTGCGCATGGCCAACACACGTCCCTCGCAACTGGATACGGACTGGATGGCCTCGACGGCCACCCTGAAGGTATGGAAGGCCTGCGATCGGCTGCGCCTGCCCGTGGCCATCATTTTTTTCCAGAACCAGCTTGCCTGGACGCTGCCACTGCTGCGCGAAATCGCGCGCGCGTTTCCGGACCTGCCCGTGCTGATCGACCACCTGGGCATTCCCTGGGGTGCATCCCTGCCGGAACTGGCCTGGGCGAGGGAAGCGGGCATCGAAACGGCGATGCCACCGCCGCCCGGCTATGGCATCGGCAGCACCATCGGCCTGCTGGCCGATACCCCCAACATCCATTTCAAGTTCACCGAGATCAACGTGGAACGCATGCTGGAAGGCGGGGTGGATCCGGCCGACGTAGTACGACGCATGGTCGACCGCTTTGGCGCGGGACGCATCTGCTGGGGCTCGGACGTGGGACAGAGCCTGGCCTGGCCTTATCCGGACAAGATCGCCCATGCACATGCCGCCGCGCGGCTGCTCGATGCTGGCGAACGCCGCCAGTTCCTGCACGATACCGCGGCCCGCATCTACGCCGGGCCGCCTGCCAGCTAGCGCGCGCAGGTCACTGCCGCCGGGCGCGGACACGGCTTGCGCCGTCTCGCCCCATGGACTGCCGCACTGTAAAAGACCGGCTGCCGCCAGCCGCAGGTCGGGCCGGGCGTCTGCGTTATGATGGCATCGCCCACTGCCCCAGTCAGGCTGCACTTCCCGCATCCATGGATACCGACGCACCAGTCACCGACAAGACTCCGTCCCAGCGGGTGATCCGGCGTTCGCAGGGCATCGTTGATGAAGTATTCGAGCTGATCCGCGGCGACATCATGTCGCTGCGCATTCCGCCTGACACGCGCATCTCCATCGATGAGCTGGCACGCAAGCTGGGCGTTTCGCAGACTCCCATCCGCGAGGCGCTCAGCCGTCTGGAGGCCACCGGCCTGGTCACCAAGCGGCACCTGTTCGGCTACTGCTGCGCGCCGCAGCTGAACCGCCGCCAGCTCGACGAGCTCTATGAAATGCGCCTGCTGCTGGAACCTTTCGCCGCCCGCTGCGCCGCCGAGCGCATGAGTGACGCGCAGCTGGCGGGAGTGCGGCGCCTGGCCACGGCGATGGAGCCCGGCGAGTCACGCCGTTCGTACGACCGGTTCGCCGTGCAGGACTCCGACCTGCACGACCTGATCGCCACCGGCAGCTGCAACCTGCTGGTGCGCGAGGCGCTTGCCCGGCTCAACACCCACCTGCACATCTTCCGCCTGCGTTTCCACAGCGAAGTCACGCGCGAGGCCAGTGCCGAGCACGCCCGGCTGGTGGAAGCCCTGGCCAGCCGCAACGCCGCGGAGGCGGAAGCGGCCATGCGCGCGCACATCGAGAAGTCCTACCAGCGCCTGCAGGCCTACGCCGTCGAGCGGTAGTCCCACGGACTCGGGAATTGACAAGCTCCGCCCGGTATCCTATAGGATATAGGAAATACGAAGCGGGGGGAGTATGGAGGCCAACACCAGCAGGCCGGCAGGCCCGAGCCGCAACAGGCTTGCGACCTGGAGCGCGCAGTACAGCGCGCAGTTCGCCCGCAGCGAATTGTTTTCAACGGATCTCGGCGGCTTCGACGCCCGCATGCAGGTGGGTTCACTGGGCGTGCTGCGTTTTGCGCGCGTGGCCTGCATCGGCACTGCCGTGGATCGCATGCCCACTCCCGATGCCCGCGAATCAGGCAGCGGATACACGCTCCTCGTGCAACTGGAAGGCCGCGGCAATCTGTCACAGTATGGGCAGCTTGCCGAACTTGCCCCTGGTGACCTTGCACTGTGCGACAACTGCGCTCCCCACAAGCACCGCATAGAAAGTGGTTCAACGGTGCTGCTGGTGCGCGTGCCCGCGAGGGCGCTGCGCCAGCACCTGCCATCCCCCGAACATTTCTGCGGCCGTCGCCTGGCGGCGGGCACAGGCATGGCCGACGTGGCTGCCTCGCTGATCCGCAACTTCTGCGCGCAGGCGCGTGCGGAACTGCCGCTGGCCGCGCAGGAGTGCCTGTCGCGCCAGGCGCTGGAAACCCTGGCGCTGGCTTTCTCGATGGCCTTCAGCCAGCTCGCTGCCACCGCCTCGACTTCAGGGGGGCGTTATGCCCGCGCCCGCCTGTTCATCGAGCAGCACCTGGGCGATCCGGAACTCGGCCCGCACAGCATCGCCGCGGCACTGAATGTCTCCGCACGCTACCTGCGCATGATCTTCGCGCGCGAGGGCGAGTGCATTTCCTCCTACGTGCTGCGCCGCCGGCTCGAGGAGACCGCCCGGCAGCTTGCCGACCCGCGCTGGCGCAGCCGCTCCATCTGCGAGATCGCGTTCAACTGGGGCTTCAACAGCGCGCCGCATTTCAGCCGCAGCTTCCGCGAGCAGTACGGCATGCCACCCCGCGAGTACCGCGCCCGGCAGGCCGCCACTGATGGAAACCTCCAGCCCGATCCTCTGGCAGCCGCCGTCTGACCGCCTCGACCGCTGCGCCCTGACCGCCTTCGCGCGCTACGCGCACGAGCGGGCCGGCGCGCCGGCGGCGGTGCCGGACCCGGCTGAATACTGGCAGCAGCTGCATGGCTGGTCGCTGCGCGAGCGCGGCGCCTTCTGGTCCACGCTGTGGGATTTCGCCGGGGTGGTCGGCGATCGCGGCGCGGCCAGCCTGGAACAAGGCGGGCGCATGCCAGGCGCGCGCTGGTTTGCCGGCACCCGCCTCAACTACGCCGAAAACCTGCTGGCCGGTCCTGCTGACGCCATCGCGCTGATTACCCGGGACGAAAGTGGCGTGCGCACCGAACTGACGCGGGGCAAGTTGCGCCAGCGTGTGCTGTCCGTTGCGGCCGGCTTCGCCGCCGCGGGCATCGGCGAGGGCGACGTGGTGGCCGGCTTCGTGACCAATTCACCCGAGGCAGTCATCGCGATGCTGGCTGCCGCGCACCTTGGCGCGGTGTGGACCTCGGTTTCGCCGGAATTCGGCGCCGCGGCCTGCGTGGAGCGCTTCGGACAGACCGGTGCAAAACTCCTGGTGGCCACCACCAGCTACTTCTACGCGGGCAAGCAGCATGACTGCTCCGCCAAGATCGCGCAGCTCGCGCAGGAACTCACCGGCCTGCGCGCCGTATATCTCGTGGCCGCCACGGCCGATGCGCTGGCGCGCCTGCCGCAGGCCCGGCGCTGGGAAGAGCTGCTGGCGATTGACGCCTCGCAGGCGCCACCAGCACGCCGCGTGGCCTTCGATGCCCCGCTGTTCATCCTCTATTCCTCGGGCACCACCGGCAAACCCAAGTCCATCGTGCATGGCGTGGGCGGCACCTTGCTGCAGCATCGCAAGGAACACCTGCTGCACACCGACATACGCGCCGGTGACCGGGTGTTCTACTTCACCACCTGCGGCTGGATGATGTGGAACTGGCTGGTGTCGGCACTGGCCAGTGGCGCCACCGTGGTGCTGTATGACGGGTCGCCGGTGCATCCGGATCCAGATGTGCTCTGGCGCATGGCGGCCGGGGAAGGCGTCAATGTCTTCGGCACCAGCCCGCGTTACCTCGCCACGCTCGAGAAAGAGGGCAAGCGGCCACGCGAGCAACATCAGCTGCCCGCCCTGCGCACCATCCTCTCCACCGGTTCACCGCTGGCTGCCAGCCAGTTCGACTACGTGTACGAGGCCATCGCACCGGATGTGCACCTGGCCTCCATATCGGGAGGCACCGATATCATTTCCTGCTTCTGCCTCGGGGTTCCCTGGCTGCCTGTGCGCAGGGGCGAGATCCAGGGCCCTGGATTGGGCATGGGCACCGATGTCGTGGATGAATCCGGCGCGCCGGTGGTCGAACAACGCGGCGAGCTGGTGTGCACCACTGCCTTTCCGTCGATGCCGCTCGGATTCCTGGGGGATGCTGACGGATCGCGCTACCACAAGGCCTACTTCGAGCGCTTCCCCAATATCTGGCACCACGGCGACTATGCCCTGCGCACGGGCGCAGGGGGCTTCGTGATCCTCGGTCGTTCGGATGCGGTGCTGAATCCCGGCGGCGTACGCATCGGCACGGCTGAGATCTACCGCCAGGTCGAGCGCCTGCCAGAGATCATGGAGTCGCTGGCCATCGGGCAACGCGTAGCGGAGGATGAGCGCGTCGTGCTGTTCGTGCGTCCGCGCGAGGGTGTGATGGTCGATGACACACTGCGCGACCGCATCCGCAGGACCATCCGCGAGCATGCCTCGCCGCGCCACGTGCCGGCGCGCATCATCGCGGTGCCCGACCTGCCGCGCACCCTCAGTGGCAAGCTGGTGGAACTGGCGGTGCGCGACATGGTGCACGGCATGCCCGTGTCGAACCGCGAGGCACTGGCCAATCCGGAGTCACTGGAGCTGTTCCGGGATCATCCGGAACTGCGGGATTGATGCACGACGAGCGCATCCCCGGCTGAAGTAACAAGGCCGCGACTCCTCCGGGACCGTGCTGCGCCGCATGGTCCGCTGCCCACTACACGCCTCACGGACATCGTCCTACGGATGGTTCGGATGCGTCCGGCCCCGACAGCCCCCGGCCGCTGATGGGGCTTTGCCTCCGGGAAAGCAATCATTCACGCAGCTGTCCTGCAGCGTCCGCGAATCGCGAAGGCGCTGCCCGTCGACGAGGTGAATCATGAAACTTGGATGGGTTGCAACAACGATGGGTACCACGGTCGTCATGCTCCAGGCGTGCGCCTACCAGAGGCCCGCAGAGGTGACTTCCCAGATGGCCCGCACGGAGGCCGTGCTGCAACAGGCCGACCGAAGCGGCGTACAGGAAACCGCGCTGAGCGAGTTGCAGGAGGCAAAGAACAAATTCGCGGAAGCCCAAACCGCCTACGAAAGGAAAAGCGAGGAAGGCGACCGGAAGGCGTTGCAACTTGCGAAGCAGGCAGAACTGGATGCGCAGTATGCGACCGCGAAATCCCAGGCTGTGCGCCAGCAGAATTCCGCCCAGGAAGTGCAGGATGGCGTGGAAACGCTCAGGAACGAGGCTCGTCGCAATGCCACTCCCACGCCTGCCCGCCCCAACTGAGGACCAGAACATGAAATTTTCCTGTCGGATTCCGGTCCTGGCATGCGCGGTCACGGCCGTGCTTGCGGCCTGCACCACGACGCCGCGCCGAGTAGACGAGCTGGACGCAGCGCGAGCCGCCATCCAGCAAGTGCAGGCCACTCCGGATGCCGGTCGGTTCGCCGCTGCAGAAGTTGCCGCTGCGAACGAAGCACTGCGTGAAGCGGACCGGCTGATGGAGCAGGACAAATCTGCCGCGGAAGTGCGGCAGGCCGCGTACCTGGCGCAACGCCACGCGGATATTGCCGCCCAGCTGATCGCCCGTGGCCAGGCGGAGCGCAAGACGTCCGAAGCCGAAGCCGAGCGCCAGCGCGTGCTGGCGCAGGCACGTGAGCAGGAGGCGGCGGCCGCACAGGCTCTCGCGGAGCAGGCACGCAAGCAAGCCGAACAGGCCGCCCAGGCGGCACAGCGCGAGGCAGAGATGCTGCAGTCGCAGATTGCCGAACTTCAGGCGCGTCCAACCGACCGAGGACTGGTCCTCACACTCGGCGATGTACTGTTCGATACCGGTCAGGCTGCGCTCAAGCCCGGCGCGATGGGCACCATCGACCGGCTGGCGAATTTCCTGCGTGAATCCCCCGGGCGTTCGGTAGTCATTGAGGGACACACCGACAGCACCGGCTCTGATGCGCTCAACTTGACGCTGTCCGAAAGCCGGGCCAGCGGGGTGAAAGCCGCGCTCATGCAGCGTGGCGTGGACGCGCAGCGTGTGGTGGCGGTGGGCAAGGGCAAGAGCGCGCCCATTGCCAGCAACGACACTGCTGCCGGTCGTCAGCAGAACCGGCGTGTGGAGATCATCATTTCCAACCCCCAGGATGTATCGGCGGGAAACGCCCGCTGAGGGGCGTGATCGCGGGACGGATTGGTTGAGGCAACCTGCTCAGTTCGTCCCGCCCACCGTCATCGCATCGATGCGCAACGTCGGCTGCCCAACGCCCACCGGCACGCTCTGCCCTTCCTTGCCGCAGGTGCCCACACCCTCATCCAGCTTCAGGTCGTTGCCCACCATCGACACGCGGGTGAGCACGTCCGGGCCATTGCCGATCAGTGTCGCGCCCTTGATGGGTCGCGTGATGCGGCCGTTCTCGATCAGGTAGGCCTCGCTGGCGGAGAACACGAACTTGCCGGAGGTGATGGCCACCTGCCCGCCGCCGAAGTTCACCGCGTAGATACCCTTCTCGACCGAGGCGATGATCTCGCCCGGATCATGCGGACCGGGCCGCATGTAGGTGTTGGTCATGCGCGGCAGCGTCATGTGCGCGAAGGATTCGCGGCGGCCATTGCCGGTGGATTTCGTGCCGGTGAGGCGCGCGTTGTGCGTGTCCTGCAGGTAGCCCTTGAGGATGCCGTTCTCGATCAGCGTGGTGCACTGGGTGGGAGTGCCTTCATCGTCGATGTTCAGCGAGCCGCGGCGCGCCGAGAGGGTGCCGTCGTCGACCACCGTGCAGTGCTCGCTGGCCACGCGCTCGCCGACGCGGTTGCTGAACGCGGAAGTGCCCTTGCGGTTGAAGTCGCCCTCGAGCCCGTGGCCGATGGCCTCGTGCAGCAGGATGCCGGGCCAGCCCGGCGCCAGCACCACGGGCATCTGCCCGGCGGGCGCAGGGACGGCTTCGAGGTTCACCAGCGCCTGGCGCACCGCCTCGCGCGCCAGCTTCAGCGGCTTCTCGTCGGCCACCAGTTCAGCCAGCGTGTAACGGCCACCGGCGCCGGCATAACCCTGCTCGCGGCGCCCGTCCTGCTCGACGATGACCGAGACGTTGAATCGGACCAGCGGCCGCACATCCGCGGCAAGCTGGCCATCGCTGCCGGCCACCAGCACCACCTCGTGCACGGCATTGCAGCTGGCCATCACCTGCTTCACGCGCGGATCCATGGCCCGCGTCTCGCGATCGACGCGCATCAGCCACTGGATCTTCAGCGCATCATCCATGCTGGTCAGCGGATCATCCGGGCGGTAGAGCAGCGGTGTGGTTTCGATGCGCCGCCAGGCCTGCACGCCCTTGCCCGGGCTCTGCTTCGCGATGGCCCGCGCGGCGCGCGAGGCCTCTTGCAATGCATCAGGCTGTATCTCGTCGGAGTAGGCGAAGCCGGTTTTCTCGCCACTGATGGCGCGCACACCCACGCCTTCCTCGATGCTGGCGCTGCCTTCCTTCACTATGCCGTCTTCCAGCGCCCAGGATTCCTCGCGCGACACCTGGAAATAGAGGTCGGCACTGTCGATGGCATGGTCCATCACCAGGCCCAGCGTGCGGTCCAGCCAGCGTTCGTCGAGGCCACCGGGCGTGAGGATGGCCCGGCGCGCCAGCGCCAGATTGTCGGAGGAGGCAGTCATCGGGAGTTCCTCACTGGATGATGCGGCCGAGAACGCGGTGTTCAAGGGCCGGAAATTCGCTGCGGACGCGCGCCTGGCGCGCCAGGTCGACCTCGCCCACCGCCACGCCCTCGCCTGCGGCGAGGACATCGACGATGCCGCCCCAGCAATCCACCACCATGCTGTGGCCATAAGTGGCGCGGCCATTGGCATGCTGGCCCACCTGCGCGGAAACCACAAGGTGGCAGAGGTTCTCCACCGCCCGCGCGCGCACCAGCAGGTCCCAGTGCGCCTGCCCCGTGGGCACCGTAAAGGCCGCCGAGACCACGAAATAGTCCGCGCCCAGCTCGTTCATGCGACGGAACAGCTCCGGGAAACGCAGGTCGTAGCACACGGCCACGCCGATGCGGCCCGCGGGGGTGTCGAATACGCCGATGCTGCGGCCTGGCGCCATGCCGGCGGATTCGCGATGCGACTCGGCGGCATCTGGCACGTTCACGTCGAAGAGGTGGATCTTGTCGTAGCGCCCGATGCGCTGGCCATCCGGGCCATATACCAGGCTCGCCGGTGCCACACGCTCCTCCCCGGCAATCTTCAGCGGCATGGTGCCGCCGACCACAGTGAGCCCGAGCTCGCGCGCTGCGGCGGACAGCATGGACTGGATGGGGCCCTCGCCATCGCGCTCGGCAATCTCGCGCTTGTCCCGCTCGCGCCGCGCCATCAGCGCGAAGTTCTCAGGCAGCACGGCGAGCTTCGCGCCGCGGCTGGCCGCCAGCTCCAGCAGTTCACGCGCGCGCTGCAGGTTGCCGGCCACTTCCATGCCGGAGGTCATCTGCACCGCGGCCACCTTCACCACATCGGTTCCCATCACGCCACCTGCCATTGATCGCCACGTGTCACGCCAGCACCACGTCGTACTGGTCGATTGCATACAGCGGTTCGGCCTGCAGGCGGATGGGACGACCCACCTGGGTTTCCAGTTCTGCCAGCCCCGCCGACTCCTCATCCTGCAGCCAGTCCACCACGTCCTGGTGCGCCAGCACCACCAGCTCGTCGCTCTGGAACTGGCGGCTCTGCCGCATCAGTTCGCGGAAGATCTCGTGGCTCACGGTCTCGGGCGTGCGCACATAGCCGCGGCCCTGGCATTGCGGGCAGGCCGAGCACAGCAGGTGCTCCAGGCTCTCGCGCGTGCGCTTGCGCGTCATTTCGACCAGTCCCAGCGGCGAGACGCTGGCGATGTGTGTCTGCGCGCGATCGGCAGCGAGTGCGGTCTGCAAGGCATCGAGCAGTGCCTGCCGGTGGTCGGGGTCCTGCATGTCGATGAAGTCGAGCACGATGATGCCGCCGAGGTTGCGCACCCGCAGCTGCCGCGCAATGGTGACGGCCGCCTCCAGGTTGGTGCGGAAGATGGTCTCCTCCAGGTTGCGGTGGCCCACATATCCGCCGGTGTTCACATCCACCGTTGTCATCGCCTCGGTCTGCTCGATCACGATGTAGCCGCCGGACTTCAGCGGCACACGCGCATCCAGCGCGCGGCTGATCTCCTCCTCCACGCCGTGCAGGTCGAAGATGGGCCGCGGCGCCTGGTGCAGCTCGATGCGGTCGGCAAAATCGGGCATGAAGGCGCCGGCGAAGCTGCGCATCTTCTCGAACTCCTGCGCGGAGTCCACCAGCACGCGCCGCACCTCCTCGCGCAGCTCGTCGCGCAGCACGCGCGTGGTGAGCGGCAGGTCCTCATGCACCAGGTTGCCCGCAGGCGTGGTTGCCGCTCGTTCGCGCACATGCGTCCACAGGCGCTGCAGGAACAGCATGTCGGCGTGCAGCGCGGGCAACTCAGCGCCCATCGCCGCGGTGCGCACGATGTAGCCGCCCTTGCCGTGCTCGGCAGCGAGGCCCGCGACCAGGTCGCGCAGGCGGTTGCGCTCGGCCTCTGACTCAATGCGTGAGGAGACGCCGACGCGCGTGCCGCGCGGCATGTACACCAGGTACCGCGAGGGCAGCGACACATGTGTCGACAGCCGCGCACCCTTGGTGCCCAGCGGATCCTTGACCACCTGCACCAGCAGCTCATCACCCTCGCGCACCAGCGTGCGGATGTCTGCCTCCACCGGGCGTGTGTCATCGTGCGCGTCGTTGCCCGGATCCGGCGGCGGCGCCAGGATGTCGGCCACATGCAGGAAGGCCGTGCGCGCCAGTCCGATCTCGAGGAAGGCCGCCTGCATGCCAGGCAGCACGCGCGACACGCGGCCCTTGTAGAGGTTGCTCACCAGGCCACGCCGGCTGGCGCGCTCGATGAACACCTCCTGCAGGGCCCCGTTGTCCAGCAATGCGGCCCGCGTCTCGCGTGGCGCGACGTTGACCAGGATCTCGATGCTCATCGGGTCCCTCCGGCGGACTGCACAGCCTGCAGCAGGCGCGCTGTTTCGTACAGGGGCAGTCCCATCACGCCCGAATAGCTGCCGGAGATATGTTCTATGAAGACCGCACCCAGGCCCTGTATGGCATAGGCGCCGGCCTTGCCGGCGGGCTCGCCCGTATCCCAGTACGCCGCAGCCTGCGCCACGGTGATGGCACGCATGCTAACGACAGATTCAGACACTGCCTCGAGCACCGGCCCCTCGCCCGGCGGCGCCACCGCTACGGCGGTGACTACGCGATGTTCCCGGCCGCCCAGCTGCGTGAGCATGCGGACGGCATCCTCGCGGCCGGCAGGCTTGCCAAACAGCTGTCCCTCCGCGGTCACGACGGTGTCCGCGCCGAGCACGATGCGGTGGCCGCCATCGCGCCGCCGCCCTTCCAGGGCCTTCATGCGCGCCAGGCGCTGCGCCAGCGCAGCGGGTGCTTCGCCCTCGCGTCCGGTTTCGTCCACGTCGGCCGGCAACACTTGATGGGCAATGCCAAGCTGGTCCAGCAGCTCCCGCCGCCGCGGCGAGGCGGAGGCAAGCACGATGTGCGGGAAGGCAAACAGGTCCAAGAGCTCACTCCCGGTGATAGGGATGACCATCCAGCAACGTCACGGCGCGATAGACCTGCTCGGCGAACACCACGCGCACCAGTGCATGGGGCAGCGTCAGCGCCGAAAGGGACCAGCGCTCCTGCGCACGCGCCAGCACCTCGGGCGCAAATCCGTCGGCACCGCCGACCAGGAAGGCCAGGTCATTGCCCGACTGCATGCGCTGCGCCAGCCAGCGCGACAGCTCGACGCTGCTGCGCTGCTTGCCGTGTTCGTCCAGCGCCACCACATGGTCCTGCGGACGCAATGCGCCGAGGATTGCCTTGCCTTCCTCCGACATGGCGCGCGCCACATCGCCGCTGCCGCGCCGACCGGCGGGAATCTCCACCAGTTCCACGGGAAGACGGGGCTTCAGCCGTCGTGTGTAGTCGTTGTAGCCATCGCTGATCCACGCGGGCATGCGCTGCCCCACGGCGATCAGGCGGATGCGCACGGCCTCAGCCCCGCGGGCGTGCGCTTTTCCCCGCGCGCTTGCCGCGCGCCGGTGCCGACTTGCGGGCAGGTGCGCCACGCGCGGGCCTGGACTTGCCCTTGGCTGGCGAGGATTTCCGGGCGGCCGCGCCAGACCGGTTGCCGGCCTTGGGCTTGGGCTTGGCCTTGGCCTTCGGGCGCGGCTTCGCGGCCGGCGCTGTTTCCCACAGCTCTTCCAGCCCGTAGAACTCGCGTACCCGCGGCAACATCACATGCACCAGCACGTCGTTGAGGTCTACCAGCACCCACTCGCCGTCCCGCTGGCCTTCCACCCCGATGGGACGGAACCCGGCAGCCTTGGCGCGCTCGACCACGCGATCGGCAATGGATTTCACGTGACGGTCGGAGTTGCCGGACGCCAGCACCATGCAGTCGGAGACATCTGTTACCTGGCGCACGTCCATCACCTTGATGTTCGTGGCCTTCATGTCGTCGAGGGCGGCGGTGACGGTCTTCACCAGCGCGGCACGCGCGGGCGGACGGGAGAGCTTACGGGCTGCCATGTGCCTCAAGCATACCATCCCCTTTCGCGCAGCAGCCTGCAGACGCTGTCGGGAACGAGGTAACGGGGATCGCGGCCGCGGGCAATCAGCGCCCGCAGTTCGGTGGAGGAGATTTCCAGCTGCGTCACGGCATGCACGAACACCCGCCCCGCAGTGGCCTCGTGCAGCTCGCGCACGGAGCCGGTGCCGCGATCCACCATCACCTCGCCCAGCGGCCCCTGGGTGGGCGCCTTCCAGCCCGGGCGGTGGGCAACCACCACGTGGGCCAGTTCGAGGATCTCGCGCCAGCGGTGCCAGTTGGGCAGGCCGAGGAAGGCATCCATGCCCAGCAGCAGGCAGATGGAGCGCTGCGGAAATTCCGCGCGCAGTTCCGAGAGCGTATCGACGCTGTAGGAAAGCCCGCCGCGGCGCGTCTCGCGGTCATCGACCGAGAACGCCGGCTCGTCGGCGACCGCCGCACGCACCAGCGCCAGGCGCATCTCCGCGCTGGCCAGCGTGGCCTCGCGGTGCGGCGGATTGCCGGTGGGCAGGAAACGCACTTCTTCCAGGCGCAGGGCCTCGCGCAGTTCAAAGGCGGTGCGCAGGTGGCCATTGTGCACCGGGTCGAAGGTGCCGCCGAAGATGCCGAGTGGACCACTGCCCTGGGCGCGCGAGGCACTCATGCCGCCGCCGTCACCGCGTCGAGCACCGGCCTGCCGCTGGCGAATTCCGCCACCACCAGGGCCAGCGCATCCCAGGAATTGCCGTGGCGGCGTCCCTTGGCGATGAGGTCAACCTGTGCCATCTGCAGGTCCAGGCGTGCGAAGAATGCGCGCCCCAGCGGGCGCAGCCGCGATGCCGCCTGCGGCACCAGCTCCTTGTGACGGGAGAACACCGGCACGGCGGCGCCCGGCACCAGGGTGATCCACAACATGCGCAGCTCCTGCCACACCGACCACAGTACCAGCGGCGTCTCCACGCCTTCGGCGCGCAGGCCGGACAGCACGCGCAGCGCGCGCGGCGCGTCGCCCCGCAGCACTGCCTCACCCAGCTGTGCCACGTCGAAACGGCTGCTCTGCGCACCGGCTGCCAGCACTTCGGCAGCACCGGCGCGGCGCACACCGTTCAGCGCCAGCTTGCGCAGTTCCTGCACCGCGGCCAGCAGGTTGCCCTCGGTCTGCTGTGCGAGCACGGCGAGCGCCTCGTCATCCAGCTCCACCCCTTCGGCCGCCGCCCGCTGCTGCAGCCAGGCCGGATATTGGGCGACCACCGGCACCAGGGCATCTACCCAGACTCCGGCATTGTCCAGCGCCTGCACCCAGGCGGCCTTGCGGGCGGTCCAGTCCAGCTCGCCGGTGGTCACCAGCAGGATCAAGTCGGGACCGGCGGCGCGCACCAGTTCCTGCAGGGCCTTGGCACCTTCGGTGCCGGGCTTGGACGAGGGAATGCGGATCTCCACCACACGCCGGGCGGCGAACAGGGACATCGCCTGGCAGCTGGCAAAGATGTCATCCCAGGGACCACCGTTGGCGCGCTCGATGAAGAACACCTCGCGCTCGGTGAAGCCAGCGGCACGTGCGGCGGCACGGATGGCATCGCCTGCCTCCCCCTGCGTCAGGGGCTCGGCGCCGGAGAGCAGATAGACTGGCGCAAGCCCCCGCTTGAGCGCGGCGGACAGCTTTTCCGGTGTGGTTCTCAAGGCCGCTATTATAGGCCCAAGTCAGCGCCCCCACGGAGACGGCATGCCTACGCTCTTCGAACGCATCGTTGCCCGCGAGATTCCCGCGGACATCGTTTACCAGGATGCGCAAGTCACGGCCTTCCGCGACATCCACCCGCGTGCGCCGGTGCACATCCTCATCGTGCCCAACAAGCCCATCCCCACCGCCAATGACATTGCCGATGCCGATGCGCCGCTGATCGGCAGACTGTTCCTGGTGGCGCGCGACCTGGCGAAGCAGCTGGGCATTGCCGAAGACGGCTACCGCCTGCTGGTGAACTGCAACAGCCATGGGGGCCAGGAGGTTTATCACCTGCACCTGCACCTGATCGGCGGCGCGCCGCTGGGTCCCATGACCGGGGCGCGCTAGGTGGCCTCCGCACGCACCGGCACCGGCCGCACCCGCAGGACGGCGGCGAAGTCCGCGCCTGCGGACGGACTGTATCCACCGCTGCGTGCCTGGCGCACCGGACGGCTGAAGGTCTCGAAGCTGCATGAGATCTACTACGAGGAGAGCGGCAACCCGAAGGGCAGGCCGGTGGTGTTCCTGCATGGCGGCCCCGGCGGCGGCACCAATCCGCAGATGCGGCGATTCTTCGACCCGAAGCGCTACCGCATCGTGATGTTCGACCAGCGCGGCTGCGGCAGGAGCACCCCGCATGCCTCGCTGGAAGAGAACACCACCTGGGACCTGGTTGCCGACACCGAGAAGCTGCGCGAGCAGCTGGAGATCGAGCGCTGGCAGGTGTTCGGCGGTAGCTGGGGCTCCACGCTGGCGCTGGCCTACGCACAGAAGCATCCGGAGCGGGTGAGCGAGCTGGTGTTGCGCGGCATCTTCCTGCTGCGCCGCTCGGAGCTGGAATGGTTCTACCAGAGCAGCGAGGGCGCGGCCTCGATTTTCCCTGACCTCTGGGAACACTACATTGCACCGATCCCGGAGGCGGAGCGCTACGACCTGATGCGCGCCTACTACCGCCGTCTCACCAGCACCGACGCCCGGGAACGCAACGCCGCGGCGCGCGCCTGGTCGGTGTGGGAAGGCTCCACCAGCCACCTGCGCGGCGATCCTTCCTATGTGTCGAAGATGCGTGACACCGATTACGCCGCGGCGTTTGCGCGCATCGAATGCCATTACTTCGTCAATGGCGGCTTCCTGGAGAGCGATGACCAGCTGCTGCGCGATGTGACGAAGATCCAGCACATCCCCGCCGTCATCGTGCAGGGGCGCTATGACGTGGTGTGCCCCATGCGCAGCGCCTGGCATCTGCACCGGGCCTGGCCCGGATCCGAACTGGTGATCGTGCCCGACGCCGGCCATTCGGCATTCGAGCCCGGCATCGCCCGGGCATTGCGTCGCGCCACCGACAAGTTCGCGAGGCGTCGCTAGCATGAACCTGCGCACCCGCTTGCTGGTTGCCATGCTGTGCGCGCCGTTCCCCGCACTGGCTGCGCAGCCGCCGCCACCGCCAGGCTTCACCACCGAGCAGGCCGAGGCCGGGCGCGCAGCGTATGCGCGCCATTGTGCGGCTTGCCATGGCACGGCAATGGAAGGCGGGGTGGCGGGACCTGCCCTGCAGGGCAGCGCTTTCACGCAGAAATGGGGCAACCGCTGGCAACAGCTGTTCGACCACACCCGGCGCACCATGCCCGTCACGCAGCCAGGCGGCCTGCAGGGCGCGGAGTATGAAAGCCTCTCCGCGCTGATGCTGTCGATCAACGGCGTGGCGCCGGGGCGCGAGCGCCTGGCGCTCGGCCCGTTCGAGAAACCCGTTCCCGATGCGGAGTGGCTGCATCACCGCGGCGATCCGGGCAGCCTCAACTACTCACCACTGGCGCAGATCCGCGCCGACAACATCGCGCGGGTCCGGGTGGCCTGGCGCTGGCGATCGGACAACTTTGGCTCCGCCGTGTCGCCGAACTTCGAAGTCACGCCATTGATGGCCAATGGCGTGCTCTATGCCACGGCCGGCGCCTCGCGCAGCGTGGTGGCCATCGACGCGAAGAACGGCGAAACGCTGTGGATGTACCGGCTGGATGAGGGCAAGCGCGGGGAGAATGCGCCGCGCAAGGGCCCGGGGCGCGGCCTGGCGCTGCGCCGGGATGGTGATCGCGACATCCTCTATTTCATCACGGCCGGCTATCAGCTGGTCGCACTGGAAGCGAAGACGGGTCGACCGCTGCCAGCCTTTGGCGACGCTGGCGTCGTCGACCTGAAGCGCAATGCCGTGCCGCCGCTGGATCCGGTCACGGGACCCATTGGCTCCAGTTCCCCGCCCGTGGTGGTGGGAGATGTGGTCATCGTGGGCTCGGCATTCGGCACCGGAGCCTCACCGCCCCGCAAGGAAATGCCGGCGGGCAATGTGATGGGCTTCGACGCACGCACCGGCGCAAGGCTGTGGGTGTTCCATACCATCGCCCCTGCCGATGATCCCGGTGGCAACAGCTGGACCGATGACGCGCGCTCCTGGACAGGCAACGCCGGCGTGTGGCCCCCCTTCAGCTATGACGCGGCGCGCGGGCTGGTGTATCTGCCAGTGGAAGCGCCAACGAGTGATTTCTACGGCGGGCATCGGCCGGGTGACAACCTGTATTCCAGCAGCCTGGTGTGCCTGGATGCGCGCACGGGCCAGCGCCGCTGGCATTACCAGCTCATCCACCATGACATCTGGGATTACGATCCACCCTCGCCGCCGGTGCTGATCGACATCACCGTGCGCGGGCGCCGCATACCCGCCGTAGCACAGGTGACCAAGCAGGGCTTCACCTATGTGTTCGATCGCGTTACCGGACAGCCGGTGTGGCCCATCGTCGAACGGCCGGTGCCGCAGACTGATGTGCCCGGGGAGATGACGGCACGCACACAGCCCTTTCCGTCGCTGCCGGAGCCATTCGAACGCCAGGGCGTGACCGAGGCCGACCTGAACGACCTCACGCCGGAGATCTTCGCCGAGGCAAAGCGCATTGCCTCGCGCTACCGCATGGGCCCGCTGTACAACCCGCCTTCGGTGGTCACGCCCGGGAACGGCGGCACACTGATGGCGCCCGGGTCGCAGGGTGGCGCGAACTGGCAGGGTGCGGTGGCGGACCCGGAGACCGGCATCCTCTACGTGCCTTCCACCTCCACGTTCAGCGTGATCGGACTGGGCAAGGATGCGGCGCGCTCAAACCTGGACTACATCCTCACCGCCAGCAGTCGCAGCACGGGTCCCTTCGGCCTGCCGCTGTCGAAGCCACCCTGGGGCAGCATCGTGGCCATTGACCTGAATACGGGCCGGAAACTCTGGACCGTCGCCAACGGCGACACACCCGAATACGTGCGCACACACGAGAAGCTGCGCGGGCTGAACATCCCGCGCACCGGTCACGATGACCGCGCCGGCCTGCTGGTGACGAAGTCGCTGCTGTTCGCCGGCGAAGGCGCCGGCATGTTCGTCGCCAGCGAAGGCGGTACGAAGTTCAGGGCGCATGACAAGCGCACGGGCGAGATCGTGTGGGAGACGGATCTCGGGCTGCGGCAGACAGGTGTACCGATGACTTATGCCGCTGGCGGCAAGCAGTACATCGTGGTGCCCGTGGGCGCGCCGGGACAGGCGGGGGAATTCGTGGCGCTGGCGCTGTCCGACTAAGCTGAGTCTTGCCCACCGGGAAGGTCTCTCGCACCCCCCGCGCCATCAGGCTTCTGGCATTCCCTCGAAGAGTTCCTCCAGGAAGAACTGGGTTCTGGCTGGAATCTGGTTGCGCGGGTAATAGCCCTCGACGGCTTTCAAGACATCTTCCACGCGTGTGAGCTGCATGTGTCGTATGAGGGTCCGCAGATCATCGGCATCATGGCTGTCGAGGCGCGCGGCAATAGCCTTCATCGCCAGGAGGTAACCCAGAGGCGGCACCCACACCGAAAGGTTGGGGAGGTCCAGAAGAATGCGCCGAGGCTGCGTGTCCGGGGGCATGAATCCCTTGGCAGCATCATTGAGCCAGTCCTCCGGAAGCTTGAGTGCGCGGGCCACGCGCACTGCCACGTCACGCAAACGGGTCGCTGGCTCAAACACGGCGTCGACGTCACGCGTGGCTTCACGGGCATTGAACACCAGCGCCATGGCCGCACCACCCACCACGCCGACCTCGCCCTTGATTCCTTCACGTGCCAACTCCTCGTTGAGCGCACGGAAGGCTGCAAGTATCTGTTCCTGAGTCATGGGCTACGCACGTGACAGGAAATTGCCAAGCACGAAGATGTTGTTGCGACGGAAGGGCAACGGGCTCTCCACCAACGCCGTTGCCTTGAGGTTTTCGATGCCGGCAACGAACCAGGGTTCGGGCAGCGTCAGCGGATGCATCGCCCACCAGGGTGGCGGCTGCTGGAATTCCGCCGCCAGGGCACAGGCGGTGGCATTCAGGAGGGACTTCTCGCGCGTCCGGCGGGAGCGGGAGTAGAGAGCCCTCAATCCACCGAAGCTGCGGGTGCGCCGGGCGTCGTCCACGGCATCAAGGAATGGTACCCAGTTGCTGATGCCTTCCCTGGGGGGTCTGCCACGCCTGTTCATGGACGTGATTGTATCTGATATTTGTTATTTTAGTATAAACCACTGAATCGTAATATATTTTCACGCTATGGCCGCTTCAGACCCGGCAGTGCCCGGTCAGCCTCCCCTCCGCATCCACGATCCCCGCCGCCAGCAGCCACAACCTTGCGTCTTCGGCATCCTGCTCGAACCAGGCCCGCGTCGAACCCAGCCGGAAGCTGTAGCCCCATTCATCCATGTCGGCACAGGCACGCGCGAAGCCGCCCTGCGGCAACTCGCGCGACAGCAGCAGCTGCAAGTAGCACACGCCGCATTCCTCGGCATCATCCCCGCCGGCATTGGTATCGAGCCCGGCACGCCGCTCGGGCGCCATGCAGATGAAGTGCGAAGCCTCGTGCAGCACGGAGTGCAGCGGGGTGTCATGGCGCGCATAGAGCACGCTCCCCTTCAGACCGGCCTCCGAGTCACCCCAGTAGCTGCCTGGAATGTCTTCGCCATGGGGCACCATGCGCAGTTCCAGCCCGAAACGCGCCAGCAGCTGTGCCACTGCCGTGCGGTCGAGCCCTCCCATGCACAGCATGGCGTCTTCTCAGAGTGAGGCGAGCCGGCGCAGCACCACGCTGGCCATGTCGCGCGCCAGCGCCTCGCGCAGCACGTCGCGCTCGCGCTGCTTGGGCTGCTGCCGCCTTTCATCGTAGCTGTAGATGCGGGACAGGAGGAACGGTTCGGCGGCCATCAGCTCCTTGCCACCCGCACGCACCTCGACCTCCACTTCATAGGTCAGCTCGTAGTCGGTGGGGATGTTGCGCGCATCCACCGAAAGCACGTTTTCCACGACGCGGTCCCGCACGATGCGCACCGTGGCGCCGTCGGCGCCGGCGGAATCCACCAGCTTCGCGCCGCTGGCCGTGAGCGAGCGCCGCAGGGCGCGCGTGAAGTCGCTGTGCCGGTCGGCTGCCTCCACCTGCACCGTGGCAAGCCGCGGCGAAAGGTGCTGGCGCCCTTGCAGCTGGAAGCCGCAGCCGGCCAGCCAGGCACCGGCCAGCACAGGCAGCAGCAGCCGGAAGCAGGACATGGCGCGCATGGAACTCACACTACCACGTTGACCAGTTTGCCCTTCACGACGATCACCTTCTTCGGCGTGCGGCCCTCGCAGAACTTGAGCACCTGCTCGTCGGCCAGTGCAGCGGCCTTCACTTCGTCCTCGCTGGCCGAGGGAGCGACGCTGACGCGGCCGCGCAGCTTGCCGTTTACCTGCACCACGATCTCGATGGCGTCCTGCACCAGCGCAGCCGGATCGGCCTTGCGCCAGGGTGTGCGCCACAGTTGATGGCCTTGCCCGAGCTCGCCCCACAGCACATGGCAGACATGCGGCACGATGGGCGACAGGCCCATCACCGCGATCTCCAGCGCTTCCTGGCGCACGGCTCGTGCCGCGGCACCGGTTTCACCGGCGTGCTTGCCCACCGCATTGAGCAACTCCATCACGCTGGCCACGGCGGTGTTGAACACCTTGCGCCGGCCGATGTCGTCCTCGACCTTCGACAGCGTGTGGTGGGCGATGCGGCGCAGGTCCCGGTCGGCGGTGGAAAGCCCGCCCGACAGCGCGGCCTTCACCGCATCGGCAGCGACCGCACCGCCTGCAGCCAGGTGGTCATACACGGCCTTCCACAACCGCCTGAGGAAGCGGTTCGCGCCCACCACGCCGTCATCGCTCCACTCCAGCGACTGCTCGGGCGGCGCGGTGAACATCATGAACAGGCGCGCGGTGTCGGCACCGTGCTTCTCCGTGATCAGGTTCGGATCCACGCCGTTGAGGCGCGACTTCGACATGGTGCCGAAGCCTTCGTAATCCACCGCGCTGCCGTCAGACTTCAGGGTGGCGCGCGTCTGCCGCGTAGCCGGATCGATCACCACATCCACGTCGCCCGGGCTGAAATATTCGCGGCGGCCGCCGCTGGTGCGCTGGAAGATGTGGTTCAGCACCATGCCCTGCGTGAGCAGGTTGGCAAACGGCTCGGGCGCCTTCACCAGCTTCAGCTCATGCATCACCCGCGTCCAGAAGCGCGAGTACAGCAGGTGCAGGATGGCGTGCTCGATGCCGCCGATGTACTGGTCCACGGGCAGCCAGTAGTCGGCTCGGGCGTCCACCATGGCCGCATCATTGCCCGCACTGGCGAAGCGCAGGAAATACCAGGACGAATCCACGAAGGTGTCCATGGTGTCGGTTTCGCGCCGCGCATCCGCACCGCACTTCGGACACCTGCACTGGTAGAACGAGGGCGTCTTGGCCAGCGGATTGCCGCTGCCATCCGGCACCAGGTCTTCCGGGAGCCGCACCGGCAGGTCCTGGTCCGGCACTGGCACATCACCGCAGGCCGCGCAGTGGATGATGGGGATGGGACAGCCCCAGTAGCGCTGGCGCGAAATGCCCCAGTCGCGCAGCCGGAACTGCACACGCTTCTGGCCCAGTCCCTTCTTCTGCAGGGCTGCTGCGATCGCATCCACCGCGGCGCTGGAAGAAAGGCCTGTGAACCCACCCGAATCCACCAGCACGCCGTGCTCGGCGTAAGCCTCCTGCCAAGGCGCGGCGACAGTTTGATACCTGCCGCTGGCGGAGGCGATGACTGTCTTCACCGGCAGGCGGTATTTGGTCGCGAACTCGAAATCGCGCTCGTCGTGCGCCGGCACGGCCATCACCGCGCCTTCGCCGTAGCCCATCAGCACGTAGTTGGCCACCCACACCGGCAGCGCCTCACCCGTGAGCGGATGGCGCACTGAAAGTCCGGTGGGCATGCCCTTCTTTTCCTGCGTGGCGAGGTCTGCCTCCATGGTGCTGCCGCGACGGCACTCATCGATGAAGGCAGCCAGCTCCGCATTGCCCTGGCCCGCAGCCAGCGCCACCGGATGTTCGGCTGCAACGGCCACATAGGTGGCTCCCAGCAGCGTGTCCGCGCGTGTGGTGAACACGCGCAGCGCGCCATCGCGACCCAGCAGCGCACGCGTGTCATCGGCGTAGGGGAAGTCGACATCCACGCCTTCGCTGCGACCGATCCAGTTCGCCTGCATGGTGCGCACGCGTTCCGGCCATCCCGGCAGGGAATCAAGAGCGGCCCGCAGTTCCTCGGCGTATTGCGTGATGCCGAGGTAATACATCGGGATCTCGCGCTTCTCCACCAGCGCGCCGGTGCGCCAGCCTCGGCCGTCGATCACCTGCTCGTTGGCCAGCACCGTCTGGTCCACGGGATCCCAGTTCACGGTGCCGGTCTTGCGGTAGGCAATGCCCTTCTCGAGCATGCGCAGGAACAGCCACTGGTTCCACTTGTAATAATCCGCATCGCAGGTGGCCAGCTCGCGCTTCCAGTCCAGCGCCAGGCCGAGGGACTTCAGCTGCCCGCGCATGTAGTCGATGTTCTCGCGCGTCCAGCGCGCCGGCGGCACGCCGTTCTTCATCGCCGCGTTCTCGGCCGGCAGGCCGAAGGCATCCCAGCCCATGGGCTGCAGCACATTGCGGCCCTGCATGCGCATGAAGCGGGAGAGCACGTCACCGATGGTGTAGTTGCGCACATGCCCCATGTGCAGCCGCCCCGAGGGGTAAGGGAACATCGAGAGGCAGTAGTACTTCTCGCCGGGCGCGGATTCGTCGGCGGCAAAGGCGTCGGCGGCCTGCCAGGCCGCCTGGGCGGCGGCCTCTACGGCCGCCGGATCGTAGCGTTCTTGCATGCGGGATCAGGTCGGGAAGGTGGCCCGCAAGGATACACGAGCCACCCCGCCTGAAGCCCGCGCCGGCGGGCCTGTACTACTCGGCCGGCTTGCGGACCGCGACGAAGTTGATCCGGTCGCCCCGCTGTATGCGCAAGGCAACGTTGCGCGGGGCTGACTTGATCGCAGCCTGCAGTTCCGCCACGGTCTTCACTTCCGTACCGCCCACGCCAAGGATGATGTCGCCCGGACGCAGGCCCTCCTCTTCGGCGGGACCGCTGACCTGCTCGATCACCAGGGAACCCTGGGTGTCGACCGATCCGCGTTCCTGCGCAGTGAGCGGACGCACCCCGAGACCCAGCACTGATGGCTCGAGCGGCGTGGCGCTGCCGCCGCCGCGTCGGGATCCGAGCACGCGAGGCTCCTCCGGGGCTCCTTCCTCCTGCATCTCGACGACCTTGGCGACGACCTTGCGCAGCTTGCTGTCGCGCCAGATCTCAAGTTCCGTACTGGCCCCCGGCTTCAGGACGGAAATCATCGCGGGCAGGGAGGAATTGCTCTCCACAGGCCGGCCATTGACCGAAAGGATGACGTCGCCAGGGCGGATGCCTGCCTTCTCCGCCGGGCCGTCTTCCTCGACATCCACCACCAGCGCCCCGCGCGGCCGGTCGAGGTTGAAGGCCGCGGCCTTGGCGGCGCCCATTGGCTCGAACTGCAGGCCGATCTTGCTGCGCGTCACCTTTCCGGTGGCGACCAGCTGGTCACGCACATTGTCCGCGATGTCGATCGGTATGGCGAACGACAAGCCCTCGTAGCTGCCGCTCTGGCTGTAGATCTGCGAGTTGATGCCGACGACCTCGCCATTCAGGTTGAACAGGGGGCCGCCGGAATTGCCGGGATTCACGGCTGCATCGGTCTGGATGAAAGGAACGTAGTTGTCTTGCGGAAGGTCGCGCGAGGTGGCGCTCACGATGCCGGCCGTCACGGAATTCTGCATCCCGAAGGGCGAGCCGATGGCTACGACCCACTGGCCAGGCTTGAGCTTCGACGGATCGCCAATGCGCACGGTCGGCAGTCCGGTGGAGTCGACCTTGATGACGGCCACGTCGGTGCGGCGGTCAAAGCCCACGACCTTGGCTTCCAGCTCGCGGCGATCGGAGAGGGTAACCACCACTTCGACCGTATCGGCCACCACGTGGGCGTTGGTGAGGATGTAGCCATCGCTGCTGACGATGAAGCCCGAGCCTTCTCCCCGGCGGGGCTGCGAATTGCGCGGATCGATCTCCAGGCCCGGGAAGCCCGGAAGCAGGTCCTCGAACGGACTGCGCTGCGGACGAACCGCGGGCTCCACCTTCTCCTTCACCCGTACATTGACCACCGCAGGGCCATAAACCTCGACGAGGCGCGTGAAATCAGGCAGCCCGGTCACCATCGGCTCGACCGGAGCGGCGGCGCCCGGCGGCGAGGCCACCGCCTGGGCGGCCATCGGCAACAGGGCACCGGCGGGAGGCAGGTTGGTGACTTCGACCGGCGGAACGGCCGTTGAGGCGCTGGGAGAGCAGGCGCTGAGCACCGCCCCGCTGACCAGGGCGAGTACGAATCTGCTACCGGAACGTTGTACGGACATAGTCATCGGACCTCCGCAAATCTCAAGCTCGAAGGATAGACCCATTCATGCCGCCGCGTGTTCCGGTGCGGACGGCACATGAAGCACGTTTAACCCCGGAATCCCGGGCTGCGAAGCCCTCCGGCCCCTGCAGTGGGCCCTAGATAGCGTCGCGCCGGCCACTTCTCAAGCCCCCGGCCACCGGCACGGCCACGAGCAGCAGCGCCAGACCCAGCACTGGCCAGTTGCCGGTGGCAAGGTAAGGTGTCGCGCCTGTCCGCGGCGTGAATTCCCCGCGCAGCACCGTCGGCTCGTATTCGCGGGCAGTGGCCACCACCCGGCCGTCCGGCGCGACCACCGCCGACACCCCGTCGTTGGCGGCGCGTACCAGGAAGCGTCGTGCCTCCAGCGCCCGCATGCGGGCAATCTGCAAGTGCAGGTAGCGCGCGGGAGAGCGGCCGAACCAGGCATCGTTGGTCACGGTCACCATGGCGCCGGAGGCCAGGGTCTCCCGCCGCAGCAGGCCGGGGTAGGCATCCTCGTAGCAGATGCTGGCGGCCAACTGCACGCCGGCCAGCTCGAACAGCTGCTGGCGGCCCGCCCCCGCGTTGAAATCGGAAAACGGCAATTGAAGCAGCCGCAGCCAGGCGCGCACGAATCCCGGCACGGGGAAAAATTCGGCGAAGGGCACCAGCTGGCGCTTGTCATAAAAGGCCGGATCGCCGGCGCCAAGGGCCAGGATGGAATTGTAGTAACGGTCCTCTGCGTCGCTCTCGCCGGTCTCCACGCGCATCACACCCATCATCACCTGCGAGCCGCGGCTGCGCGCCGCCGACCAGACATTGGCGATGTACGTGGAATAGAGGTTGGCGACATCCGGGAGGGACGACTCCGGCCACACGATGAGGTCGGCCCCGAGCGCTTCCCCATGCAGGCGCTCGTAGGTATCGAGGATGTTCCGCTCGTTGGAGTCCGCCCACTTGATTGTCTGCGGGATGGCGCCCTGCAGGATGGCCACGCTGCGCGGTTCGCCGGCCGGACTGGTCCACTCCACGCCGCGCAACGCAAGGCCGGAAGTCCACGGCAGCACCAGCGCAACCAGCGCCACCGCGCGCGCGCCACCCCGCTGATGCACCAGGGCGAGCAGCGCCCCCGCGCCGACGAGCAATGAAAAGCTGATCAGCGGCACGCCGCCCACGGGCGCAAGTCCCGCCAGCCAGGTATCGGTCTGGGAATATCCCAGCGAAAGCCAGGGGAAGCCGGTGAGGAACCAGCCGCGCCACCATTCCAGAAGCACCCATGCCGCAGGCACATACAGCAGGCGTCCGCCCAGCGATGCGGGTCGCAGCCAGCGGCATGCCAGGTAGCCGAGCAGCGCCTGGTAGGCGGCCATGATGAGCACCAGCGCGAGCATCACCAGCAACGCCACCGGAATGGGCGCCTTGCCGATGGTGCGGATGGAGATGTACAGCCACCAGGTTCCGGCGGCGTAGAGGCCAAGTCCGAAGAAAAACCCGAGCCAGGCGCCCTCGCCGGGCCGCGCGCTGCGGGTCCAGAGTGCCATCAGCAGCGCCGGTGAGACCAGCGCCAGCCACCACTGGCCGAATGGCGCGAAGGCGAACGAGAGCGCCACGCCGCCCAGCAGCGCGAGCAGGCGGCTCGCGCGGATCCCGTTGTGCGCCGCGGCGGGCTGCTCAGCCACTCTTGCGCGTCGCAGCCACAGCGTCAGGAGTCGAATCGCTGCTCTCCGGCACCGTCACGCGCAGCGCGTCGATGCGACGCCGGTCGGCGCGCAGCACGCGGAATTCGTAACCCTCGAGCAGCGCCGCCTCGCCCCGGCGCGGCATGCGCCCGAAGTAGCCGGTCACCAGTCCAGCCACCGTGTCGTAGTCATCATCGGCAAAGCTGGCGCCGAAATATTCATTGAACTCGCCGATACGTGTGGCGCCACGCACCTGGAACTGGCGCTCGCCCTCGCGGCGGATGTTCTTCTCGTCCTCGATGTCGTATTCATCGTCGATATCGCCGACGATCTGCTCGATCACGTCTTCCATCGTCACGAGCCCGGCCACGCTGCCATATTCGTCGATGACGACCGCCATGTGGTTGCGTCCGGCGCGCAGCTCCTTCAGCAGCACGTTCACGCGCTTGGATTCAGGCACGAACAGCGGCTTCCTCATCCACTCGCGCAGGTCGAAGCGCGCATTCGCGCCCAGCGTATAGAAACGCAGCAGGTCCTTGGCGAGCAGTATGCCCACCACCTTCTCGCCCTCCGCTTCCAGCACCGGGAAGCGCGAGTGGCCTGAATCGATGGCCACGGAGAGGATGCGCGCCGCCGGGTCATCCGCGCGCACGCAGATCATCTGGTTGTGCGGCACCATGATGTCGCGCACCTGCAGGTCGGCGACATCCAGCACGCCCTCCACCATCGACAGCGCGTCGGTGTCGAGCAGCCCGTTCTGCGCCGAGCTCTTCAGCACGTCGCGCAGCTGCTCGCGGTCCTTGGGGGCCGTCAGGCGGCGGATGCGCCGCATCACCGTGTTGCCCGACTTGTCTTCCTCGCTCATTTGTTACGTGTCCGGCCAGCGGCCGTCTCGCGGTAGGGATTGGCAAAGCCGAGCCGGCGCAGCACGGCGATCTCCCGGCGTTCCATGCGCGCCGCATCCACCTCGCCGGTCTCGTGGTCGTAGCCCACAAGGTGCAGCGCACCGTGGATCACCAGGTGCGCCCAGTGGGCAGTCTCGCTCTTGCGTTGGGCGCGCGCCTCGCGCCGCAGCACCGGCGGACAGATCACCACATCACCCAGCGGCCGTGGCTTCACGCGCGGCGCGGGTGCGGCGGGAAAAGCCAGCACATTGGTGGGCTTGTCCTTGCCGCGATAACGCCGGTTCAGGGCCCTTATGCGGGGCGCGGACACCACCTGCACGGCCAGTTCGCAGCCGCGCCCGCGCGAACCCAGCGCCGCATCGGCCCAGCGTGCGATCAGCCGCGCCGGCGGCGCCTTGGCGCGTGCCGGCACATGGCATTCGACGATCAGCGGCGTGCGGTCGCGCTTCACGCGCGCCCCTGCGCTCGCGCGCACAGTTTCCTCATGGTGTGCCGCTTTGCTCATAGGCACGCACGATGCGCTGCACCAGCGGATGACGCACCACGTCGGCCGCGTCGAAATGCGAGACGGCCACGCCCGCCACGCCCGGCAGCACGTCCAGTGCATGCCTGAGGCCGGAGAGCCTGCCAGCCGGAAGATCCGTCTGCGTGAGATCGCCCGTCACCACGGCGCGCGAGCCGAAGCCGATGCGCGTGAGGAACATCTTCATCTGTTCGGGCGTGGTGTTCTGCGCCTCGTCGAGGATGATGAAGGACTCGTTCAGCGAACGCCCGCGCATGAAGGCCAGCGGCGCCACCTCGATGATGTTGCGCTCGATGAAGCGCGCCACGCGGTCGAAACCCATCATCTCGTACAGCGCGTCGTACATCGGGCGCAGGTAGGGATCGACCTTCTGCGTCAGGTCGCCGGGCAAAAAGCCCAGGCGCTCCCCCGCCTCCACCGCCGGCCGCACCAGCACGATGCGGCGCACGCGCTCGCTGTGCAGCGCCTCCACTGCACAGGCCACGGCGAGATAGGTCTTGCCCGTGCCCGCGGGACCCACGCCGAACGTCAGGTCATGGCTGTGGATGCTGGCCAGGTATTCTTTCTGGTGCTCGCCCCGCGCGCGGATCAGGCCGCGTGGCACGCGCGCCGCATCATCGCCCGGCAGCGGGATCACCGGCGCGGCGCGCACGGCGTCGCCGGTGTCTTCCGCCGTTTCATGCTCGCGCAGTGCCAGGTGCACGTCGGGCAGGTCCACCGTGCCCGCGCCCTCGGTGAGGCCGAACAGGTCCTTCAGCACCTGTGCCGCGCCTGACGCAGCGTTGCCAGTGATGCGGAACTGGTTGCCGCGCCGGCGCACTTCCACGCCCAGGCGCTGCTCCACCAGGCGCAGGTTCTGGTCCAGCGGGCCGCACAGCGCCGCCAGGCGCTGGTTGTCCTCGGGGATCAGCTCCATCTCCAGGGCCTGCGGCAATGCGGAGTCGCGGCGATGTTTCAAGCGCTGAGCTCCGTGCGCTGCGTGGCAGCCAGCCGTCCGCGCAGCGAGTTGTTGAGCGCCTCGGTGATTTCCACGTCGACGAAGCGGTTGACCAGCCGTGCATCGCCGTCGAAATTCACCCAGCGGTTGTTCTCGGTGCGGCCGGCCATCTGGCGCGCGTCGCGGCGCGAGGGACGTTCCACCAGCACGCGCTGCACCGAGCCCACCATGCGTGCGCTGATGGCACGCGACTGTCCGTCCAGCTGGTCCTGCAGCCGCGTGAGCCGCTCGTGCTTCACCTCTGCCGGCACGTCATCCGGCAGCGAGGCCGCGGGCGTGCCCGGGCGGCGGCTATAGATGAAGCTGAAGGACTGGTCAAAGCCGGCCTCGGCGGTGAGCTCCAGTGTCTGCTGGAAATCCCGCTCGGTTTCGCCGGGAAAGCCCACGATCAGGTCGGTGGAAATACTGATGTCCGGGCGCACCGCGCGCAGCCGGCGCAGCTTCTGCTTGTATTCCAGCGCCGTGTAGCCCCGGCGCATCAGCGCCAGGATGCGGTCGGAGCCGCTCTGCACCGGCAGGTGCAGGTGGTCCACCAGCCGGCGCGTGTGCGCGAAGGCCTCGACCAGCGAGTCGGTGAAATTCACCGGGTGGGAGGTGGTGAAGCGGATGCGCTCGATGCCGGGCATCGCGCTGATGGCGCGGATCAGCTGACCCAGGTCCATGGGCGGCGCACCCTCGCGCGGCCCCTCATAGGCGTTGACGTTCTGTCCCAGCAGCGTGATCTCGCCTACGCCCTGCGCGAGCAGGCCCCGCACTTCTTCCAGTACCGGGGCCGCGGGCCGGCTCATCTCCTCGCCGCGGGTGTAGGGCACCACGCAGTAGCTGCAGAACTTGCTGCAGCCTTCCATCACCGACACGAAGGCCGCGGCCCCTTCGGCGCGTGGCGCCGGCAGGCGATCGAACTTCTCGATTTCCGGAAAACTCACATCCACCTGCGCTTCGCCGCTGCGGCGCAGGTCGGCCAGCATCTGCGGCAGGCGGTGGATGGTCTGCGGCCCGAAGACCAGGTCCACAAAGGGGGCGCGGGTGGTGATCGCCTCGCCTTCCTGGCTGGCCACGCAGCCACCCACACCGATGATCACGTGCGGACGTTCGTTCTTCAGCAGGCGCCAGTGGCCCAGCAGCGAATAGACCTTGTCTTCGGCCTTGTCGCGCACCGAGCAGGTGTTCATCAGCAGGATGTCGGCCGAGGCTTCATCGGGCGCGGGCTCCAGGCCCTCTAGCTGAGAAAGCACGTCCCCCATGCGGGAGGAGTCGTACTCGTTCATCTGGCAGCCGAAGGTCTTGATGAAATATCGACCGGACATGGAACCTGGATAACGGAACAGGATTGGCGATTCTACAGATTGTGCAATGCACAATGCAGGATGCGGATGGGCGATGCGGATGGCGGTCGCTGACCGCGGTTACACATGAAAGCTGTTGCCCCGGCAGCTTTAACCAGCGCGTTAGAGGAGCCAGCAGCGGGTCTACGGCGCAATGCGCAGGCGATGTGCCGCCTTGATTGCCATCCGCAGCGCGGAGGGAACTGCATGCTGTTCCGCGAGCCGGTCCCACTGCGACACCGCGTGAGTTACCTGCTCCAGCGCACCGCGCGCCACCGCAAGCGGGACGCGCGCCTTGCGCGCCACTTCCTCGAAGTCCCCCCGGGTGAAGTTGTCGCGCTTGCCGTTGATGGCCATCTGGTGCTCGCGGGTCCATCCGGCCGGATTGTGGTTGTATGCCAGATCGTAGGCCGGGGCGAGCTGCCAGGCTCCCCGCCGGTCCATCAGGAACGCGATGTTCTTCACGTGGTCGTCGTGGTTGTGGCTGACGACGTTGAAGAGCATGCGCCGGTACAGCTGCTCGGCCGCCTGGCGTCCCAGCTTCAGGCGCTGCAGCACCTGGAAGGCCGCTTCATAGGTGTTGGCCGCGGGCCGGTTGAAATCCATGTGGGCCATGCCCCCCAGGGACTGCATGTGCAGCTTGCCGTCACCGCCGAGGCGGTCGAATCGCCGCGTGATGAAATGCCGCCGGCCGTTCTCTTCGAGCAGGCGGCACTCGCTCATCTCGATTCCCGCGTCACGCGCCATCAGGCTGTAGACGTATTCGGCCACGGTGTAGCCCATGGGATCGGCCAGTGCGTCGCGGGTGGCATCGTTGCTGTTGCCGCCCACACCGTCGAACTTCAGCAGCCAGTGCCCGAAACCCTCCGGCGCATGCGCCTGGCCGGTCTTCACCTGTCCGGTCGTCGGGTTCCACGCGATCAGCGCCTTGGCGCGGGCACCACCGGCACTGGAGCTGGTCTGCAGGATGCGCGTCAGCGCCTGCTTGCGCTCGTCCGTGGCAAACGAGACATCCAGTCCCTTCTGCCGGGCAAGCACTTCATTGGCGAGCCGCACCAGCTCGTCCACCTGCAGGTCCTGCACGCGGTCGGTGATGCCGGCGCGCGCGGGAAAATATTCGAGGGCCCCGGGCCCGCGCGCGTGCACGTAGCAGAGCCTCTCGATGGGTGAAAAGCTCGCCAGGGTGCGACCCTGGGTGGACAGCCAGGCCTCGATCAATGCCTGGCCGAACTTGTCCGGCAGGCTGTCGGCAAGCATGCCGGGCAGGCCGTGGAAGGTCTGGAGCGACAGGCCGGGGAACCGGTATGGCGCCTCGGCAAGCGGCATCATCAGCGGGCTGACTTCGATGCCGCTGGCCAGGAATTGCGGATCGTACTGGAAGGCCGCGTGGACCTCCCCGGGCTCCAGGGCCACCGCGCCAATGCGGGTACCCCAGAGGCGGACTTCAGCGACCTCGCTCACTGCTCATCGCCCCACTTCCATTGTCCGGGCGGGCCTGCGACGGCCGGGCGGGACGTATGGCGCACGCGTTGGCGCCGCTTGCCGGCGAGCTTGAGCATGTCCACCGGGCTGGGGCCGATTTCCGGGAGCAGCGCCTCCAGATCCGAGACCCTCCCCAGGGCGGTGAGCAGGCAGATGAAGGTCCGCAGTTCCCCACCCTGTCCGGCTTCCATGCGCTGCAAGGTGGTGCGCGAGATGCCAGCCATACCGGCCAGCTGGGCCTGGGTGTATTGGCGGGCGACGCGCCAGGCGGCCAGACGCCGGCCCAGCTCGGCTAGGATGGCGTCCGCGGATGCCAGCTCGTCAATATAATGCCCCATATCTAACGCTTTATACGCCAAATTGGCGGTTAAAGCTCCAGATATGAGGCATTTTAATCACATTTCTGAATAAAGCCCGGATTTTGGGGCTTCAGGCGCAAAAAGGCGGCTTAATGCCGCAATTTCGACGCCCTTGGCAGCGAGGATGGCGGGATACCCGCCCTCCTGCATGGCCGGAACTTCAGAACGGAATATCGTCGTCGAACTCGGCCGCCGAGCCCCCGCCCGCCGGTGCCATGCTGCCGCTACCCCGGCTCGCGGGCTCGCGCGTGTCGCGGGTCTCCTGCGGAGCGCCACCCGCGCCGCCGCCCCGTCCGCCCAGCATCTGCATGTCGCCGGCGACGATCTCGGTGGTGTAGCGGTCGTTGCCCTGCTTGTCCTGCCACTTGCGGGTCTGCAGACGGCCCTCGATGTAGACCTGGGAACCCTTGCGCAGGTATTCGGCCGCGATCTCGCCCAGCCGGCTCCACAGCACCACGCTGTGCCACTCGGTGGATTCTTTCTTCTCGCCGGAGGCCTTGTCGGTCCAGCTGTCGGTGGTGGCAATGCGGATGTTGGTGACCGTCGTGCCGCCCGGCGTGGTGCGGGTCTCCGGATCCTGCCCGAGATTGCCGACGAGAATGACCTTGTTGATGCCGCGTGCCATGAGGAACCCCTGTTGAACTGTCGATGTATAAAGCCTAGTCCCCGCGAGACGCGGCGAGAGCGTGGATTTTGCCCCGCTTTTGGCCCGAATGGGCAGCACCAGTGTCGGGCAGCCCCGCGCCGCCGGGGCCCGTTATAGTAGTCGTTTTCCCTGCATCGACCCGTTCTCATGGACCTGATCCGCGTCCGCGGCGCCCGCACCCACAACCTGGCCAATATCGACGTCGATCTGCCGCGCAACCGGCTGATCGTGATCACCGGCCTGTCCGGATCAGGCAAGTCCTCGCTGGCCTTCGACACCCTCTATGCCGAGGGCCAGCGCCGCTACGTGGAATCGCTTTCGGCCTATGCCCGGCAGTTCCTGTCGATGATGGACAAACCGGACGTGGACTCCATCGAGGGGCTGTCGCCGGCCATCGCCATCGAGCAGAATGCCACCAGCCACAATCCCCGCTCGACTGTTGGCACGGTCACCGAGATCTACGACTACCTGCGCCTGCTGTACGCGCGTGCGGGCATCCCGCGCTGCCCCGACCACGGCACCGACCTCACCGCGCAGACGGTGAGCCAGATGGTGGACCAGGTGCTCAAGTTGCCGGAGGGCGAGAACTGCGTGCTGCTGGCGCCGCTGGTGTCGGCGCGCAAGGGTGAGCACCACGAGGTGATCGCGGAGCTGGGCGCCCAGGGCTTCGTGCGTGCGCGCGTCGACGGCACTGTGCATGAACTGGATGCCATCCCGGCGCTGGACGCCAGGCGCAAGCATGACATCGAGGCCGTGGTCGACCGCTTCAAGGTCCGCCCGGACATCGCCCAGCGGCTGTCGGAGTCGTTCGAGACTGCGCTGCGGCTGGGCAAGGGCGTTGCGCGCCTGGCCTTCGCCACCGGCAAGCGCGCGGAGATGGTGTTCTCCAGCCTGCACGCCTGCCCGGTGTGCGGCTACAGCGTGCCGCAGCTGGAACCGAAGATGTTTTCCTTCAACAGCCCCGCCGGCGCCTGCACGGCCTGCGACGGGCTGGGCTTCCAGGAGTTCTTCGACCCGCAGCGGGTGCTCACGCATCCGGAGCTGTCGCTGGCGGGCGGTGCCATCCGCGGCTGGGACCGCCGCAATGCCTGGTATTTCCAGATGATCCGGGCACTGGCCAGCCATTACGGATTCGATGTCGAAACGCCGTGGACGAAGCTGGCGGAGAAAGTCCGGCAGGTCGTCCTCGAAGGCAGCGGCGACACCGAAATCGAATTCCGCCACATCGATTCGCGCGGCCGCACCGTGAAGCGGCTCAGTACCTTCGAGGGCATCCTGCCCAACATGGAACGACGCTATCGCGAGACCGAATCGGCCACGGTGCGCGAGGAGCTGGGCAAGTTCCGCGGCACGCGCCGCTGCCCGGAGTGCCAGGGCACGCGCCTCAACGCCACCGCCCGCCATGTGCACGTGGCCGATGCCACGTTGCCACAGGTTGCCGAGCTCTCCGTGGCGCGCGCCATGGAACACTTCAACGGACTGGCCGTGAGCGGCTGGCGTGGGGAGATCGCCGCGCGCATCGTGAAGGAAGTGGCCGACCGCCTGCGCTTCCTGGTGGATGTGGGACTCGACTACCTCACGCTGGACCGCAGCGCCGAGACGCTTTCCGGCGGCGAGGCGCAGCGCATCCGCCTTGCCAGCCAGGTGGGTTCGGGCCTCACCGGCGTGCTCTACATCCTCGACGAACCCTCCATCGGCCTGCACCAGCGCGACAACCAGCGCCTGCTGGCCACGCTGCAACGGCTGCGCGACCTGGGCAACACCGTGCTGGTGGTGGAACACGACGAGGAGGCCATCCTGATGGCCGACCATGTGCTGGACATCGGTCCCGGCGCCGGCGTGCACGGCGGCCGTGTGGTTGCCCAGGGCACTCCGGCCGAAGTGCGGGCGAGCCCGGCCTCGCTCACCGGTGACTACCTGGCTGGCCGGCGCCGCATCCCGGTTCCTGCCGTGCGTACGCCGCGGCAGCCAGACCTGTCCATCCGCATCGCCGGTGCCTCGGCCAACAACCTGCACGGCGTGAGCGCGGAATTCCCGCTGGGACTGTTCACCTGCGTCACCGGCGTGTCCGGCTCCGGCAAGTCCACGCTGGTCAATGACACGCTTTATGCCGGTGTCGCGCGTCACCTCGGGCTCACCGGCTTCGATGCACCGCAGGCCACGGCCATCGAAGGCCTCGAGCACATCGACCGCGTGATCGACATCGACCAGAGCCCCATCGGCCGCACGCCCCGCTCCAATCCCGCCACCTACACCGGGCTGTTTGCACCGTTGCGCGAGCTGTTTGCGCAGGTGCCTGAAGCGCGCGCACGCGGCTACGGCGCAGGCCGCTTCAGCTTCAACGTGAAGGGCGGCCGCTGCGAGGCCTGCCAGGGCGATGGCGTGCTGCGCGTGGAGATGCATTTCCTGCCCGATGTGTACGTGCCCTGCGACGTGTGCCAGGGACGGCGCTACAACCGCGAGACGCTGGAGATCCGCTACCGCGGCCGCAACATCCACGAGGTGCTGCAGATGACCATCGAGGAGGCGCATGGCTTCTTCGCCGCGGTGCCGATGATCTCCGGCAAGCTGCAGACACTGGTCGATGTGGGCCTGGGCTACATCCAGCTCGGGCAGAACGCCACCACGCTCTCCGGCGGCGAGGCGCAGCGCGTGAAGCTGGCGCGCGAACTGGCCAAACGCGCCACCGGTCGCACGCTCTACATCCTGGACGAACCCACCACCGGCCTGCACTTCCACGACGTGGCGCAGCTGCTCACCGTGCTGCATCGCCTGCGCGACGAGGGCAACACGGTGGTGGTGATCGAGCACAACCTCGACGTGGTGAAGACCGCCGACTGGATCATCGACCTGGGTCCGGGCGGCGGCACGCATGGCGGCCGGCTCGTGGCGGCCGGCACGCCGGAAGATGTGCTCAATGCCGCAGGATCAGAGACCGCGCGATTCCTCGCGCCGCTGCTCGCCTGAGGGCGGCGCGGACTACCAGGCGTATTTCAGCCCCAGCATCCAGGAACTGATGTCGTAGTCATCGACCATGGCCTTGCTGAGGCGTGCATAGCCCACGCGGATGGCGGTGCCAGGTGACAGCGCAAAGTTGACGCCGGCACCCAGCATCACGGTGGTGGTGTTGTTCTTCCTCGACCCGTAAAGGTCGATGCCGCTGATCAGCGCCGTGGCGCGCACGCGCGTGCGCCCGATGAATGCGCCAGCGCGCGCATCCAGCGAAAAGCGGTCGCCGAGCGGCCATGAGGCAACGGCCGAGAGCAAGGGTCCCTTGGTCTTGGCCGACGCGAAGGTCTGGGTGGAATAGGTGCCCTGGCTGTCGGACACCTGGCCCTGCGCCTGGTAGTGCACGGTACCCATGTCCGCGTAGCCGATTTCGGCCGAGAAATATTGCGAGAACAGGTAGCCGAAGGAGAAGACGTAGCCGATGTCCTTGGTCTCGGAGATGGCCGAACCCCAGGACTCGATCTCGAAGCCGTCAGAGGTCCACAGCGCCTGCAGGTCGCGGTCGAAACCGGCAAGCCCGGCATCGACCTCCGCATACGCCAGCGTGGAATCCATGTAGAAACCGGAGAAGTACAACCCCGGCATTGCCGCGCCGGCATTGCCAGCCAGGCAGGCCAGTGCAGCAAGCAGGGCGAGCTTCCTGCCGGAGCGGTTGCTTCTGGAAACTGCCATGGATCACCTCTTGCTGCTATCGGCCGATGAAAAGAACTGGCGCACTTCGCCCCCGCCCGCGCGCTCACGATAATCCCCGCGCGTGTAGCTAGCCAGCACCTTGCGCCAGAATGCGATGGCACCCTGGTTGGCGGCGTCCTGGCTGACCTGCCACCGCCCGGCAAACCGGTCCAGTATCAGGCGTGCGGCCTCGCGCCCCAGGCCACGGTGCCGCTGCGCACGCGCGATGTAGAACTCGGCCATGCGGTAATCGATGTCGCCGGCGCCGTTTTCATGCATCACCAGCGCGAAGCCCGCCGGCCGCAGGTTGTCGAGGATGGTGAGCAGCGAGGCATCGCGGTCGGCCAGCCAGCCCTGCACCTGTGCGCTTTCGCCCAGCCCGACAGAGCCAAGCACCGGGAATACCCCGGTCCTGCTCGCGCGCAGATCGTCCAGGTAATGGCGGAACTGGCCTTCTATCCAGGTGCGATCCGCGGCATGGATTCGTGCATCACGCAGGCTCACAGCCATGACACAGCTTTGCTCCAGTCCCTTGAAACAAGAAGCCCGGACAGGATTTGCACCTGGCCGGGCCTGTTGCGCCCGGCCGCAGGGCCGGGCAGCCATGACGGCTGGAGCTGCTTACTTGGCAGCTTCGGCGGCAGCGGCTTCGGTCGCAGACGCAGCGGCGTCGGTGGCGGCAGCAGCGGCGTCGGAAGCGGCGCCCGCAGCAGCGTCGGCAGCAGCGGCACCGGCTTCGGTGGTGGCGGCAGCAGCGGCATCGACAGCCGAAGTGGCGGCGTCGTTGGCAGCAGCAGCAGCCTCGGTGGCCGAGTCGGCAGCCTCGTCAGCAGCCGAGGTGGCATCGTTCTTCGAGCAGGCGGCCAGAGCCAGCGCCACGGCAACGGCGCTCAGAGCGAGTTTGATTTTCATCGAGCGGATTCCCCAGAAAAAATAAGTGGAAAGAGACCATAAGACCAGAACGCAACAACAGTGCAAGAACTGCAGGCAGCGCTTGTATCTGCGCGTTCCTGCGGAAAGTCTAGCGATTTCCGTGATGCGATACAAAAAGCGTTGCACACCCGAAGTGTTGTCGTCGCGATTTCACGACAGTTGCGCAATCGTCTGCACCCAGCAGCAGGTATCCTTGTCGGCCATGACTGGCTGCGAACTGGATGACGTGCTGTTTGCATCCCACCTGCACGACGTGCAGCGGGAGATCGATGGCGCACTGGCCGCGCTCGGCTTTGATTCGGTTGTGATCGCGGCCGGCACCGAACGCCTGGTGTTCCAGGACGACCAGGCCTATCCCTTCCGCGCCAATGCCTGGTTTACCTGGCTGGTGCCGGCCCACCCGGCACCGGGCAGCCTGGTGCACTGTGTGCCGGGCGGCGCGCCGCGATTGCTGTTTGTGTCGCCGAGTGACTTCTGGCATAGCCCGCCAGAGGTCCCCGACGAGCCCTGGACCGGCCTGATGAAGGTGGAGCCGGTTCCCGATGCGGACACCGCTGTTTCAAAAATGGCCACAATACCGGGCAGGGTGGCCTGGATTGGTGAACAGGATCCGCCCCATCCCCATTGGCAGGCCAATCCTCCTGCCCTGCTCGCCCGCCTGGAACAGGCCCGCTGCCGCAAGAGCGCTTACGAACTGTCCTGCCTGCGTGCGGCCAGCCGTTCGGCCGTGGCCGGGCACCTCGCCGCTGAACGCGCCTTCCGCGATGGCCGGGCCGAGTACGACATCCATCTGGCCTTCCTGGCTGCCGTGCGGCAGGGCGAGACGTCCCTGCCCTATCCTCCCATCGTCGCGCTCAATGAGCACGCGGCAGTGCTGCACTACCAGCGCCGCGACGTGCAGGCACCTGCGCATACGCTGTCATTGCTGATCGACGCCGGCACCAGCTGCCATGGCTACGCCAGCGACATCACCCGCACCTGGGCAGCAGGACCGGGGCTGTTTGCGACGCTGGTCGAACGCATGCATGGATTGCAGCAGGAGCTGTGCAGGCAGGTGGCCCCGGGCGTGGACTGGCGCGAACTGCACCTGCTCGCCCATCGCCTCGTCGCGCAGCTGCTGCATGAGCACGGCCTGGTCACGATGGATGCGGACGCGGCGGTGGCCAACGGCGTATCTGCTGCCTTCCTGCCGCATGGGCTGGGACACCTGCTCGGATTGCAGGTGCACGACGTCGGCGGCTTCAGGCCCGCCGCGGATGCGCAACCCCTTCCAAGGCCGCCGGGGCATCCGGCCCTGCGGCTGACGCGGCCACTGCAGCCCGGCATGGTGGTGACAGTGGAGCCGGGCCTCTATTTCATCGACAGCCTGCTGGCCGCCCTGCGCGCTGGTCCGCATGCCGCGTCGGTCAACTGGAAACTGGTGGAGCGGTTGCGTCCCTATGGCGGCATCCGCATCGAGGACAATGTGGTGGTCACCGCCACCGGCGGCGACAACCTCACCCGGACGGCGTTCGCCGAAGCGGTCGCCTGATCATCGGGTCCGGGGAAGCCAGCCGCGCCCCTCGCCGGGCGCGCGCTGTGGGTGCACCGTTATTGCCGCGCCTTGAGCAGATCGCGGATTTCTTCCAGCAGCTGCTCGTTGCGCGGCGGTGACGCGGGCGCTTCGGCCTTTGCCGGTGCCGGCTTCTTCAGGCGGTTGAGGCCCTTGATGGCCATGAAGATCACGAAGGCGATGATCATGAAGTCGAGCACGGTCTGCAGGAAGGAGCCATAGCGCAGCAGGATGGGCTCCCCTTCGGGGCCGATTCCAACCGTGGCGGCCAGCTGGGTGAAATCCACGCCGGCGAGCAGCCGGCCCAGGGGCGGCATGATCACATCGCCCACCAGCGACGAGACGATCTTGCCGAAAGCAGCACCGATGATGACACCGACAGCCATGTCGATGACATTGCCCTTCATGGCAAATTCCTTGAATTCGGATGCGAGGCTCATGGCGGCTTCCTTTATTTGTTGATGTCAGGCGGGGGAAGCGTAGTCCCGCATCCCGCTGGCGGCAACGGGTACGCGGCCTTACGATGATCCCGGCAGAAGGAGGGGACGCATGTTTCTGCATCCACATGGCGGGTTCGACAATTCGGCAGCGCCGGCGCGCCACATCGAGGTCGTGCCGCTGGCAGCCGCGATGGGAGCCGAGATCCGCGGCGTGCACGTTGCCCAAGCAAGCGGCGAACAATTCGCCGAGATCGAGCAGGCCCTGTTCCGCCACAAGATGATCTTCTTCCGCGCGCAGAAGATGGGCCACGCGGAACACCACGCATTCAGCCTGCGCTTCGGCAACTTCGCCGAGGATGCCTACACCGATGGCATGCCCGGGTACCGGGAGGTGCAGCCACTGGTCAAGGAGGCCGACGACCGCTCGGCGCATGTATTCGGCTCCGGCTGGCACACCGATTCGCCTTTCCTGCCAGCACCACCGGCCATCACCATGCTGCGTTCCGTGCAGGTTCCGCCCTGGGGCGGGGACACCATGTGGGCCAACGCGGCGCTGGCATACCGCACTCTCGGGCCAGTCACGCAGCAGGTCTGCGCCCAGCTGAAAGTGCGCTTCTCGATGCGCGACGTGCTGGCCTCTGCAAGGGAAAACGCCGAACCGCGGGACAATCCGGTGGGCAAGCTGGTCGCCACCCGCGGCATGGCGGAGCTGCCCGCAGGCCTGCGCCGCAAGGTGGAAGGCGCCGCGCACCCGCTGGTGCGCACGCATGCACGAAGTGGCGAGAAGTCACTGTACGTGGATCCTTCCTATGCGATCGGCATCGAGGGCATGCACGTGAACGAGTCCGCGCCGCTGCTGAAGATGCTCGCCGACCACCTCACCCAGCCCGCCTTCACCTGCCGCCTGCGCTGGGAACCGGACATGCTGGTGCTGTGGGACAACCGCCTGTGCGTGCACCAGGCGTTCAATGACTATGACGGCTACCGGCGCGAGATGTATCGCACCACCATCGCGGGGGAAGTGCCGGCCTGAGCCAGCAGCGCCGTTTCACCCGCGCATAAAAAAAGCCCCGCACCTGTCAATGCGGGGCTTTTGAAAGCGCGGCGCTGCCGGTCAGGCTGCTGCGGCCTTCTTCTTTTTCGGCGCGGCCTTTTTCTTCGGTGCGGCTTTGGCCTTGGACTTCGCCTTGGCCTTTGTCTTGGTTGCTTCCTTGCCGTCACCTTCCTCGGCGTCGGGCGGCGTTGCCGTCGCCGGCCCGTCCACCAGCTGCATCAGCGCCATGGGAGCAGCGTCACCGGGACGCGGCGCCATGTGCAGGATGCGGGTGTATCCGCCCGGACGCGCCTTGAAGCGCGGGCCCAGGTCGGTGAACAGCTTGGTCACCACGTCGGCGTCGCGCAGCCGCGCGAACGCGGTGCGGCGCTTGGCTTCGGTATCCACCTTGGCCAGGGTGATCAGCGGCTCCACCACGCGGCGCAACTCCTTGGCCTTGGGCACGGTGGTGCGGATGGTTTCATGGCGCAGCAGCGACGCGGCCATGTTGCGCAGCATCGCTTTTCGATGCGGCGCATTGCGCGAGAGCTGGCGGCCAGAAAGTTGATGACGCATGAATGATTCTCTCTTTACACACTTTCGTCGTGGCGGAGGCCGGCGGGCGGCCAGCCTTCCAGCCGCATGCCCAGCATCAGGCCGTGGCCCTGCAGCACTTCCTTGATCTCGGTCAGCGACTTCTTGCCGAGGTTCGGAGTGCGCAGCAGTTCCACTTCCGTGCGCTGCACCAGATCGCCGATGTAATGGATGTTCTCCGCCTTCAGGCAGTTGGCGCTGCGCACGGTGAGCTCCAGCTCATCCACAGGCCGCAGCAGCAGCGGATCGAACTGCATCTCGGTGACCTTGGCGCCACTGGCCTCGTCCTCGCCCTGCAGGTCGACGAACACCGACAGCTGGTCCTTCAGGATGCTGCCGGCGCGGCGGATAGCTTCCTCCGCGTCGATGGTGCCGTTGGTCTCGATGTCGAGCACCAGCTTGTCCAGGTCGGTGCGCTGTTCCACGCGCGCGGCATCCACCGCGTACGTGACACGGCGGACGGGGCTGAACGAGGCGTCCAGCTGCAGGCGGCCGATCGGGCGGGTCGACTCCTCGAACGCGGCGCGCTGCTGCGCCGGACGATAGCCACGCCCCTTCTCGATCTTCAGCGACATCGACAGGCTGCCGGCCTGGGTCAGGTTCGCGATCACCAGCTCCGGGTTCACGATCTCGATGTCGTGGTCGGTCTGGATGTCGCCGGCGGTCACGGGGCCCGGGCCCTTCTTCGACAGGCGCAGCTCGGCCACGTCACGCGCATGCATGCGGATGGCCACGGCCTTCAGGTTCAGCAGGATGTCCACCACATCCTCCTGCACGCCCTCGATGGAGGTGTACTCGTGCAGCACGCCCTCGATCTCCACTTCGGTGATCGCGGCCCCCGGCATCGAGGACAGCAGCACGCGCCTGAGCGCGTTGCCCAGCGTGTGGCCGAAGCCGCGCTCGAAGGGCTCGATCACCACGCGTGCCTGGCGCGGCGCGACCGGCTGCACCTTGACTACGCGGGGCTTCAGGAATTCATTCACAGAGGATGTCATCAGACCTCCAGCATTACTTCGAGTACAGCTCGACTACCAGGTTCTCATTGATGTCCGGCAGCACTTCATCGCGCGCCGGTGCGGCCTTGAACACGCCGCGGAATTCCTTTTCATTCACATCGAGCCATTCGGGGAAACCCACCTGGGCGGCCACGGTCAGGGCGTTCTGGATGCGCAGCTGCTTGCGCGACTTCTCGCGGATCTGCACCACGTCGCCAGCCCGCACCTGGTAGGAGGCGATGGTCACCGGGGAGCCGTTGACCTCCACGCCCTTATGGCTCACCAGCTGGCGCGCCTCGGCGCGCGTGGCGGCGAAGCCCATGCGGTAGACCACGTTGTCGAGTCGGCATTCCAGCAGCTTCAGCAGCGTCTCGCCGGTGGCACCCGGACGGCGCGCGGCCTCCTGGTAGTAGCCGCGGAACTGCCGCTCGAGCACGCCGTACATGCGGCGCAGCTTCTGTTTCTCGCGCAGCTGCGTGCCGTAGTCGGACAGGCGCTGGCGGCGCTCGCCCTTGATGCCGCCGGGCGGCACCTGCAGCTTGCACTTGCTCTCCAGCGGCTTCGTACCGCTCTTGAGGAACAGGTCGGTGCCCTCGCGACGCGAGAGCTTGCACTTCGGACCGGTATAACGAGCCATGTGTTACCTCAAACCCGGCGCTTCTTCGGCGGCCGGCAACCGTTGTGCGGAATCGGGGTGACGTCTTCGATGCTGGTGATCTTCAACCCGCAGCCATTGAGCGCGCGGACCGCGGACTCGCGGCCGGGGCCAGGGCCACCGACGCGCACTTCCACGTTCTTCAGCCCGTGCTCCTGCGCTGCGTTGCCAGCCTTCTCGGCCGCAACCTGCGCTGCGAACGGGGTGCTCTTGCGCGAGCCGCGGAAGCCGCAACCGCCGGACGTCGCCCACGACAGGGTGTTGCCCTGGCGATCGGTGATCGTGACGATGGTGTTGTTGAAGGAAGCGTGGATGTGCGCAATCCCGTCCAGGACGTTCTTGCGCGCCTTCTTCGGCTTCTTCGCGGCTGCGGCCGCGTTGGCGGCTGCTGTCTTTTGATCGGCCATCTTGTGTCGTTGCCCTTGCTATAAGCCTTGTGCGTTACGCCTTGCCCGGAGGTGCGTTCAGCTTCACCGCCGCCTTGCGCGGACCCTTGCGGGTGCGTGCATTGGTGCGCGTGCGCTGGCCACGCATCGGCAGGCCCTTGCGGTGACGCATGCCACGCCAGGTGCCCAGGTCCATCAGGCGCTTGATGTTCATCGACACCTCGCGGCGCAGGTCACCCTCGACCAGCCACTTGGCAATCTGCGAACGCAGCGCCGCGACCTCTGACTCGGTGAGGTCCTTCACCTTGGTGGAAGGATTGACGCCCGATAGTGAACAGCACTCCTTGGCGCGGGTGCGACCGACGCCATAGATGTGGGTCAGCCCGACCCACACGTGCTTGTTCATCGGGATGTTGATGCCGGCAATACGCGCCATTACATGCTCTCCGAAAAATTCCTGATCACGTGGCCCTGATCAACCCTGACGCTGCTTGTGGCGCGTCTCGGAACAGATCACGTACACGATGCGCTTGCGGCGCACGATCTTGCAGTTCTTGCAGATCTTCTTGACGGACGGACGTACCTTCATGTCGAAACCCTCAGCTCTCGCTGTTGCGGCCACCCAGCAGGTTGGCCTTCTTCATCAAACCCGGATACTGGTGCGACATCGCGTGCGCCTGCAGCTGCGCGGCGAAGTCCATCACCACCACGACCAGGATCAGCAGCGAGGTGCCACCGAACTGGAAGGGCACGCCCTGCGACGCCATCATGAATTCCGGGATCAGGCACACCGCCGCGATGTACAGCGCTCCCCAGAGCGTGAGGCGCGTGAGCACCTTGTCGATGTACTCGCCAGTCTGCTGGCCCGGACGGATGCCCGGGATGAACGCCCCGGACTTCTTCAGGTTGTCGGCGGTCTCGCGCGCATTGAACACCAGCGCGGTGTAGAAGAACGCGAAGCCGATGATCAGCCCGCCGTACAGCACCAGGTGCAGCGGCTCGCCATACGACAGTGCCGTTGATACGCGCGTCAGCCAATTGCCGGCGGCGTCCGGATCGGTGGCCGTGCCCGCGAACTGGGCAATCGTCGCCGGGAACAGCAGCAGACTCGAGGCGAAGATCGGCGGAATCACGCCCGACATGTTCAGCTTGAACGGCAGGTGTGTGCTCTGGCCCTGCAGCATGCGGCGGCCAACCTGGCGCTTGGCATAGTTCACGGTGATGCGGCGCTGGGCACGCTCCATGAACACGCAGCACCAGGTGATCAGCACGATGCCCACCAGCAGCAGGATGGCCGTCGGGCCGCCCATTTCACCGCTGTTGATCTGGCGCACGGTGTTGCCCACCGCGCCCGGCAGGCCGGAGATGATGCTCACCAGGATCAGCATCGAGATGCCGTTGCCCACGCCGCGCTCGGTGATCTGCTCACCGAGCCACATCAGGAACATCGTTCCGCAGGTCATCGTCACCGTGGCCGGGAACAGCCAGGACAGCGGGCCCGGGGACAGCACCATGCCACCACTCTGCAGCGTGGCCGCGGCGGCCAGCGACTGGAACACGGCCAGCACCACGGTTGCATAACGGGTGATCTGCGTGATCTTGCGGCGGCCGGACTCGCCTTCCTTGCGCAGCTCCATCAGCGACGGCACCACCATCGACATCATCTGGATGATGATCGAGGCGGAGATGTAGGGCATCACGCCCATCGCGAAGATGGACATACGCTCCATGGCGCCGCCGGAGAACATGTTCACCACGCCCAGGATCGTGCCGGCGTTGTCGGAGAAGAACGCGGCCACGCGCTGCGGATCGATGCCCGGCACCGGAATGAAGGTGCCGATGCGATAGACGATCAACGCCCCGATCAGGAACGCCAGGCGCTTGCGAATGTCGCCGAAGCGGGTCGCATCGCCCAGCGCAGCCGCCGGATTCATTGCAGGTGTGTTGGCCATGTTCCTGGTGCCGGTCCTGTGCTCAGGCAGCCTCGATGCGGCCGCCGGCCTTCTCGATCGCGGCCAGCGCACCCTTGGTGGCGCCGATGCCCTTGAGGGTCACGGCACGGGTCAGCTCGCCGGACAGCACGACCTTCGCCTTCTCGGCGAATACGCCAACCACGCCGGCCTTCTTCAGGACGTCGAGGTCGATCACCGCGGCGTCGATGCCGTTGAGTTCCGACAGGCGCACTTCCGCACGCGTGGCCTTGATGGCCGAGCGGAAGCCCACCTTCGGCAGGCGACGCTGCAGCGGCATCTGGCCGCCCTCGAAGCCGACCTTGTGGTAGCCGCCCTTGCGGGCGCGCTGGCCCTTCACGCCACGGCCGCAGGTCTTGCCCTGGCCGGCGGACGCGCCGCGGCCCACGCGCAGCCTTGCACGCTTCGCACCGGCGCCCGGCTTGATTGTGTTCAATTTCATTACTTCGCCTCCTCCACCTTCAGCAGGTGGATGGCGGCATTGATCATGCCGCGATTCTCGGGGGTGTCCTGCACGAGCACCGAATGATGGCGGCGGCGCAGCCCCAGTCCCTTCACCGACGAGATGATCGCCTTCAGCTCGCCGAAGGTGCTCTTCATCTGGGTGACACGAATCGATTTGCTTGCCATGGCCTTATCCCAGGATCTCTTCGACGCTCTTGCCGCGCTTGGCGGCGATGTCATCGGGCGAACGCACCGCCGAGAGCGCATTGATGGTGGCACGCACCACGTTGATCGGGTTGCGCGAGCCGTAGCTCTTGGCCAGCACGTTGCGCACGCCGACGCACTCCAGCACCGCGCGCATCGCGCCGCCGGCGATGACGCCCGTACCGTCGGAAGCAGGCTGCATCAGCACGCGCGTGGCGCCGTGGGTACCGCGCACCGCGTAGTGCAGCGTGTCCTTCTTCAGGCTCACGTTGACCAGGTTCTTGCGGGCATGCGCCATGGCCTTGGAGATCGCCACCGGCACCTCGCGCGCCTTGCCGAAGCCGAAGCCCACGCGGCCGCTGCCATCCCCCACCACGGTCAGTGCGGTGAAGCCGAACTGGCGACCACCCTTCACGACCTTCGCGGTGCGGTTGACGGATACCAGCTTCTCGCTGAACTCGTCCGCCGGCTGATCCTTTCTTTCAACTCGTGCCATCTTGGAATTCCGCCTGGGTTAGAACTCGAGTCCCGCTTCGCGCGCCGCATCGGCCAGAGCCTTGATGCGGCCGTGGTAGCGGAAGCCCGAACGATCGAACGCAACCTTCTCGATGCCGGCCGCCTTGGCGCGCGCGGCAATCTCGCGGCCCACGGCCTTGGCCGCGTCCACGTTGCCCGTGCCCTTCAGCTCCTTGCTGACGGCGTCGAGCAGGGTGGAGGCCGAAGCCAGCACCTTCGAGCCGCTGGCATCGAACACCTGCGCATAGATGTGCCGCGGCGTACGGTGCACGGTGAGCCGGGCAACGCCCAGTTCACGGATGTGCAGCCGGACCTTGAATGCGCGGCGCTGACGACGTTCCTTGGAAGTGAATGACATGTTTTGTTCCTGAAGGCCTTACTTCTTCTTGCCTTCCTTCAAACTGATCTTCTCGTCGGAGTACTTCACGCCCTTGCCCTTGTAGGGCTCGGGCGGACGGATACCGCGGATTTCCGCGGCCACCTGTCCGACGCGCTGCTTGTCCGCACCCTTGATGAGCACCTCGGTCTGGCTCGGCGCCTCGATCGTGATGCCTTCGGGAATGGGGAACACCACCGAATGCGAGAAGCCCAGCGTGAGGTTCAGGCTCTTGCCGGCCACGGCGGCGCGGAAGCCCACGCCCACCAGTTCCAGCTTCTTCTCGTATCCCTTCGTGACGCCCGTGACCATGTTGGCCAGGTGCGCACGCGTGGAGCCGGCGCGCATGCGCGCACCCTCGGCCGTGGTGTAGGCCACCTGCAGGGCCTTGTCCTTCTCGGCCACGGTGACCCCCTGGGCCAGCGGCAGGTTCAGCGAACCCTTCGCGCCCTTGATGGTGATCTGCCCGGCCGCGATGGAGGCGGTGACGCCCTGCGGCAGTGGAACCGGATTCTTGGCTACTCGTGACATGATTGCTTCAGACCCTTACGCCACGATGCAGAGGACTTCGCCGCCCTGGCCGATGGCGCGCGCCTGGCGGTCGGTCATCACGCCCTGCGGCGTGGAGACGATGACGGTGCCCATGCCACCCAGCACCTTGGGCAGCTCGTCTTTGCCGCGGTAGATGCGCAGGCCCGGACGGCTGACGCGCTCGAGGCGGTCGATCACGGGACGGCCCTCGTAGTACTTCAGGTCGATGATCAGGCGCGGCTTGCCGGTCTCGTCGGAGACACGGAAGTCCGCCACGTAACCCTCGTCCTTCAGCACGCGGGCGATCGCCGTCTTGATCTTCGACGACTCGAGGCTGATGTTCGCCTTGCCCGCGCTCTGTCCGTTGCGGATGCGCGTCAGCAGGTCGGCGACTGGATCGGTCATGCTCATGTGTGCTTGTCTCCTACCAGCTCGACTTCACGAGACCGGGGATTTCGCCGCGATTGGCCACTTCGCGGATCTTGGTACGCGCGAGGCCGAACTTGCGGTAGACGCCGCGCGGCCGGCCGGTGAGCTGGCAGCGGTTGCGGCCGCGGGTCGGGCTCGCGTCGCGCGGCAGCTTCTGCAGCTTCACCTGCGCCTCGGCACGCGCCTCGTCGGAAGTTCGCGGGCTGCGGATCAGCTCCTTGAGCTGAGCGCGCTTGGCAGCGTACTTCTTCGCGACCTGCGCCCGGCGCTTCTCGCGTTCGACCATGCTTGTCTTGGCCATGTCGTTCGGTTCCTCGAAAAGACGCCCGTTACTTGCGGAACGGGAAGTTGAAAGCTTCCAGCAGCGCCCGACCCTGCTCGTTGGTCGTGGCGGTAGTGGTGATGGTGATGTCCATGCCACGCAGCTGGTCGATCTGGTCGTACTGGATCTCGGGGAAGATGATCTGTTCCTTCACACCTAGGGTGTAGTTGCCGCGGCCGTCGAAGGCCCGCGAAGACACGCCGCGGAAGTCGCGCACGCGCGGCAGCGCGATCGACACCAGGCGGTCGAGGAACTCGTACATCCGCGGCCCGCGCAGCGTGACCTTGGCACCGATGGGCAGGCCCTCGCGCAGCTTGAAGGACGCGATGGCCTTCTTCGACTTGGTGATCTGCGGCTTCTGGCCGGTGATCTTCGCAAGGTCCGCGGCGGCTGCGTCGACGATCTTGCGATCGGCCACGGCCTCGCCCACGCCCATGTTCACCGTGATCTTGGTGATCTTCGGCACCTGCATCGGGTTCTTCAGCCCGAGGTCTGCCGCCAGCTTCGGCTGGACGGTGGTCTTGTAGTATTCCTGCAACCTGCTCATTGCCGTTTCGCCTTACTTGACGTCGAGCTGCTCGCCGCTCGACTTGAAGAAACGCACGCGCTTGCCATCGGCCAGCGTCCTGATGCCCACGCGATCACCCTTCTTCGAAGCCGGGTTCCAGATCGCCACCTTTGAGGCATCCAGTGGCATCTCCTTGTCGAGGAGACCGCCAGGCTGGTTGCGCTGCGGATTGCCGCGCGCATGCTTCTTCGCGACATTGATGCCCGCGACCAGCACCTTGCCATCCGGCAGGATGTCGCCGATCGTGCCTGTGCGGCCCTTGTCCTTGCCGGACAGGACCACCACCTCGTCGCCCTTGCGCAATTTCTTCATGGCCTTCGAATCCTGTTGTCTCAGAGCACTTCCGGTGCGAGGGAAATGATCTTCATGAAACGCTGTGTGCGCAGCTCGCGCGTCACCGGTCCGAAGATGCGGGTGCCGATCGGCTCCAGCTTCGGGTTCAGCAGCACGGCCGCGTTGCCGTCGAAGCGGATCAGCGAGCCGTCGGGACGGCGCACGCCGAAGGCGGTGCGGACCACGACAGCGTCATAGACCTCACCCTTCTTCACCTTGCCGCGCGGAATGGCGTCCTGCACGCTCACCTTGATGACGTCGCCCACCGTCGCATAACGGCGGTGCGAGCCACCCAGCACCTTGATGCACATCAGAGTGCGGGCGCCGCTGTTGTCAGCGGCCGTAAGCACTGTCTGCATCTGGATCATCTTGCTACCTGCCTAATTCTTCTTCAGACCGCGCTCGCGCGCCCGACCACCGACACCAGGCGCCAGGCCTTGCGGCGCGACACGGGACGGCACTGCGAAATCGTGACGGTGTCACCCTCGCGCGCCTCGCCGGCCTCGTCATGGGCGAGCAGGCGGGTGGTGCGGCGGATGTACTTGCCGTAGCGGGGATGCTTGAGCACGCGCTCGATCTCCACCGCGATGGTCTTGGCCGTCTTGGCGCTCACCACGGTGCCCTGCAGCGTGCGCTGCACCTTCTCGGCTGCTGCTGCTTCGTCGGCCATCACTTCACTCCCGTCTTGCCGCGCAGCTCGCGCTGCACGGTCTTCAGGCGCGCGATGTTCTTGCGCACCTTGCCGAACTGGTCGGGCTTGATGGCCTGACCGGTGGCGCGCTGCAGGCGCAGCGCGAACTGTTCCTTGCGCAGGCTGACCAGCTCGCTGGTCAGGTCCTGGGCACTCTTGCCGCGCAGATCACTGGCTTTCATCAACGCACCTGCCGCTTCACGAAGGACGTGGACACCGACAGCTTCGCGCCGGCAAGGCGGAACGCCTCGCGGGCCTGCGCCTCGGGCACGCCTTCCATCTCGAAAAGAACCTTGCCGGGCTGGATCTTGGCCACCCAGTACTCCACGTTGCCCTTGCCCGAGCCCATGCGGACCTCGAGGGGCTTCTTCGACACCGGCACGTCGGGGAACACCCGCACCCAGATCTGGCCGCCACGCTTCACGGCGCGGGCCATGGCACGGCGCGCTGCTTCGATCTCGCGTGCGGTCATGCGGGCGCGCTCGGTTGCCTTCAGGCCGAACTCGCCGAAGGCAACGCTGTTGCCGCGCTGCGCCAGGCCGGTATTGCGGCCCTTGAACTGCTTGCGATACTTGGTTCGCTTCGGTTGCAACATTGTCGTGTCCTAAACCGTCAGGCCGTGGCCGGGGCCGCGCCCTCGGCGGGGGCGGCATCAGCAGCGGCTTCCTCGACCACTTCCTGGACCTGGTCGAAGACCTCGCCCTTGAAGATCCAGACCTTCACGCCGATCACGCCGTACGTGGTACGTGCCTCGGCAGTGCCGTAATCGATGTCGGCACGGAAAGTGTGCAGCGGGATGCGGCCCTCGCGGCTCCACTCCGTGCGCGCGATCTCCGCGCCGTTGAGGCGACCGGAGAGGCGCACCTTCACGCCCAGCGCGCCCGAACGCAAGGAGCACATCACGGCGCGCTTCATCGCGCGGCGGAACATCACCCGCATCTCGAACTGCTGCGCGATGCCCTCGGCCACCAGCATGGCGTCGAGCTCGGGCTTCCTGATCTCGGCCACGTTCAGGCGCACGTCGGCCACCGGCAGGCCCACCAGGCGCGCTGTCTCGGCGCGCAGCTTCTCGATGTCCTCGCCCTTCTTGCCGATCACGATGCCGGGACGGGCGGTGTGGATGGTGACGTTGATCTTGCGCGCCGGGCGCTCGATCTGCACGCGGCTCACCGAAGCCTCGGCCAGCCTCTTGCGCAGGAACTCGCGCACCTTGAAGTCGGCATGGATCTGGTCGGCAAACTGCTTCCTGCCGGCGTACCACGTGGACACCCACTCGCGCGTGATGCCGAGACGGATGCCGATCGGATTGACCTTCTGGCCCATCGCTATTCCTTCCTGCCGTCGCTGACGTGAACGGTGATGTGGCTGGTGCGCTTCACGATGCGGTTGCCGCGCCCCTTGGCACGGGCATGGAAACGCTTCATGAGCGGCGCGGCATCGACCTGGATGGCCGCGACCTTCAGCTCGTCGATGTCGGCGCCATGGTTGTGCTCGGCGTTTGCCACCGCGGACTCGAGCGCCTTGAGCACCAGCTCCGCGCCCTTCTTGGGCATGAAGCGCAGCTGCGAGAGCGCCAGTCCAACGCGCTTGCCGCGCACGACGTCGGCAATCAGCCGCACCTTCTGCGGCGAGATATGCGCGTATTTGAGTCTGGAGTATGTCTGCATGACGTGAGCCTCAAACCTTCCTGTCGCCGCCGTGGCCCTTGAAGACGCGCGTCGGGGAGAACTCGCCGAGCTTGTGGCCGACCATGTTCTCGGTGACCAGCACGGGCACGTGCTGCTTGCCGTTGTGCACGGCGATCGTCAGGCCCACCATCTCGGGGATCACCATCGAGCGGCGCGACCAGGTCTTGATCGGCTTGCGATCGTTCTTGGCCGCGGCAGTCTCCACCTTCTTCTGGAGGTGCAGATCGATGAACGGGCCCTTCTTCAGTGAACGTGGCACTGCTTACTTCCTCCGCTGCACGATCATGTTGCTCGTGCGCTTGTTGCGCCGGGTCTTCAGACCCTTGGTCTGCCAGCCCCACGGCGACACCGGGTGCGGGTTGCCCTGGCCGGGCTTGCCCTCACCACCACCGTGCGGATGGTCGACCGGGTTCATCACCACGCCGCGCACGGTCGGACGGATGCCGCGCCAGCGCTTGGCGCCGGCCTTGCCGTAGTTGCGCAGGTTGTGCTCGTCGTTCGACAGCTCGCCCAGGGTGGCGCGGCAGTCGATGTGCACCTTGCGCGTCTCGCCTGACTTCAGGCGGATGTAGGCATAGATGCCTTCACGCGAGGTGAACTGGGCCGAACCGCCCGCGCTGCGCGCGATCTGGCCGCCCTTGCCGGGCTTCAGCTCGATGTTGTGCACCACCGAACCCACCGGGATGTGGCGCAGCGCCATCGCGTTGCCGGCCCTGATGGGCGAATCGGCACCGGAGCGGATCTCGTCGCCCGGCGTCACGCCCTTGGGGGCCAGGATGTAGCGACGCTCGCCGTCGGCGTACTTGATCAGCGCGATGTGGGCGGTGCGATTGGGATCGTATTCGACCGTCTCGACCACGCCGATGATGCCGTCCTTGTCACGCTTGAAATCGATCAGGCGGTACTTCTGGCGCGAACCACCACCCTTGTGGCGGGTGGTGATGCGGCCGAAATGGTTGCGCGCGCCGGTCTTGCTCTGCGCGACGGTCAGCGGGGCGTACGGGCCGCCCTTGTGCAGGTGCGACTTGTCGACCTTGACGACAAAACGCGCACCCGGCGACGTCGGCTTCATCTTGATAAGTGCCATCGGTGCCAGTCCTTACTTCTGCATCGCCCGGGCTTCGTAATCGATCGCCTGGCCCTCGGCCAGACGCACGTAAGCCTTCTTCCAGTCCTGGGTGCGGCCGATGCGCTTGCCGAAGCGGCGCTCCTTGCCCGGCTCGTTCGCGACCTGCACCGAGGCCACCTTGACCTCGAACATCAGCTCGACGGCCTGCTTGATCTCGGTCTTGTCGGCGTCGCGCCGCACCTTGAACGCGTACTGGTTGCTGTTCTGCATGGCCAGCGCGGTCTTCTCGGTGATGTGCGGGGCCACCAGCACGGTGGCGAGACGTTCGCGGCTCATTGCAGGCGCTCCTCGATCATCTTCACGGCGCCGACCGTCATCAGAACCTTGTCGAAAGTGGCCAGCGCGACGGGGTTGATCTCCGACACGGTGATCACCTCGACGAACGGCAGGTTGCGCGCCGCCAGCTCAAGCTTCTCGTCCTGCGCCTCGACCACGATCAGCACCGAATCGAGCGACAGCTTCTTCAGCTCACCCACCAGCAGCTTCGTGCGCGGCTCGGGCAGGCTCAGCACCTCGGTGACCACCAGGCGGTCGGTGCGCGCCAGCTGCGCCAGCATCGAGCGGATGCCCGCGCGATACATCTTGCGGTTGACCTTCTGCTCGTAGTTGCGCGGGCGCGCGGCGAAGGCGCGACCGCCACCGACCCAGATGGGCGAGCGGATCGAGCCGGCGCGGGCGCGACCCGTGCCCTTCTGCGAGTGCGGCTTGCGGCCGCCGCCACGCACCTCGGCGCGGCTCTTCTGGCGCTTGGTACCGGCACGGCCACCGGCCATGTAGGCCGTGACCAGCTGGTGCACCAGCGCCTCGTTGTATTCCGCACCGAAGGTGGCGTCGGAAACCGACAGCTCGGTGCCATTGGCAGTCTTGAGTTTCATGGCTTATTTCTTGCCCTTGGCCTCGGCCTTCTTGTTCGGCGTGATGCTCTTGCGACGCGCCAGGCGCGCAGCCTTCACCGACGGCCGCACGATGACCTCACCGCCCTCCGCGCCCGGCACCGAGCCGCTGATCAGCAGCAGATTGCGGGCGGCATCGATCTCGATCACCTTCAGGTTCTCGGTGGTGCGGCGGACCACACCCATGTGGCCGGACATGCGCTTGCCCTTGAACACGCGGCCGGGCGTCTGGCGCTGGCCGATGGAGCCCGGCGCGCGATGCGTGACCGAGTGACCGTGCGAGGCAGGACCGCCACGGAAATTGTGGCGCTTCATCGTGCCGGCGAAACCCTTGCCGATGGTGGTGCCGGTGACATCGACCAGCTGCCCGGCCTTGAAGATCTCCGCGGTGAACTCGGCGCCCGGCTGCACTTCGGTGGCTTCGCCGTTCTCGAGCCGGAATTCCACCAGCGAGCGGCCCGGCTCAACCTTGGCCTTGGCGTAATGCCCGGCCAGGGCCTTGCCCACCAGCTGCGCGCGGCGCTTGCCATAGGTGACCTGCACGGCGCGGTAGCCGTCGCCGTCCACGCCCTTCACCTGCGTGACGCGGTTGACGAGCACCTCGACGACCGTGACAGGCACGGATTCGCCGGCTTCCGTAAAGATTCGCGTCATGCCGCATTTGCGGCCGACCAGACCGATTGTCATCTCGCAATCCTCAGTTCGACTCCGCGCGGCCAGGAGGGAAATCGAAGAACGAACGCGAGACAGGCAGGCCGCCCGGAAGGAGGGCTGCAAGGCTCGAGTGGTCTTGGCCTTTCCCCTGGATTTTCAGGTCCTGGAGTGGCCAACCGTTCCCGATTCCACGTCTTTGAACGCGGGCCGCCGGAAACAGCCGACGGCAAAAAGGGCGCGCAGTATAGGCGGCGACTCCGCCGTGTTCAAGCGCGACCGGCATGTGATTTGCTTGCCGCCGGCACGTTGCGGCGCAGCATGAGTCAGTTCAGTGCGAGTCCCTGGGCACGTCGGCCCCGCTGCCACCGACCAGGAAGTCCATGTCCGCGCCCAGGTGGGCCTGCTGCACGTGTTCAACGTAGAGCCGGGCCCAGCCACGTGCGGGCAACTGCGGGGCCTGCCAGCGAGTGCGACGCGCGGCAAGCTCAGCCTCGCTGACGTCCAGGTGCAGGCGCCTGCCGGCCACGTCCACCTCGATCATGTCGCCGGTCTCCACCAGTGCCAGCGTGCCGCCCGCAGCAGCCTCGGGCGAAACATGCAGGATCACCGTGCCGTACGCAGTGCCGCTCATGCGCGCATCGGAGATGCGCACCATGTCGGTGATGCCCTTGCGCAGCACCTTCGGCGGCAGCGGCATGTTGCCGACTTCCGCCATGCCCGGATAACCGCGCGGGCCGCAGTTCTTCAGCACCATGATGCAGTGCTCGTCGATGTCGAGGCTCTCGTCGTTGATGCGCGCGTGGAAATCCTCGATGGTCTCGAACACCACTGCGCGACCGCGATGCTGCAGCAGGTGCAGCGAAGCTGCCGATGGCTTGATCACCGCGCCGTCCGGCGCGAGATTGCCGCGCAGCACGGCAATGCCGGCGTGTTCCTTGAACGGCTGGCTGAAGCTGCGGATCACCTCGCGGTTCCAGCACGGCGCATCGGCGATGTTCTCGCCCACCTTGCGGCCATTGGCCGTGAGCGCATCACGATCGAGCAGATGCTGGATTTCCTTCATCACCGCCGGCACGCCGCCGGCGTAATAGAAGTCTTCCATCAGGAAACGACCCGATGGCTGCAGGTCGACCAGGCAGGGCAGTTCCGAACCGACCTTGTCCCAGTCTTCGAGGCTGAGGTTCACGCCCACGCGCTGCGCGATGGCCAGCAGGTGGATCACGGCATTGGTCGAACCGCCGATGGCAGCGTTGACGCGGATGGCGTTGTCGAACGCGGCGCGCGTGAGAATGCGCGAGAGGCGCAGGTCCTCGTTGACCATCTCGACAATGCGGCGGCCGGTGAGCTGCGCCAGCCGGTAGCGGCGCGCATCCACGGCGGGAATCGCGGCATTGCCCGGCAGGGAAACTCCCAGCGCCTCGACCATGCTGGCCATGGTGGAAGCGGTGCCCATGGTCATGCAGTGGCCCTTTGAACGATGCATGCACGACTCGGCGGAATTGAAGCGCTCCAGGCTCATCCTGCCCGCGCGCACCTCTTCGGACATCTGCCACACGCCGGTGCCCGAGCCGATCGGGTGGCCTTCGAAACGGCCGCTGAGCATCGGGCCACCGGACAGTCCGACTGTCGGCAGGTCGCAGCTTGCCGCGCCCATGATGAGCGAAGGTGTGGTCTTGTCGCAGCCCATCAGCAGCACCACGCCATCGAGCGGATTGCCGCGGATCGACTCTTCCACGTCCATGCTGGCCAGATTGCGGAACAGCATGGCGGTGGGGCGCAGCAGCGTCTCGCCCAGCGACATCACCGGGAATTCCAGTGGGAAGCCACCGGCCTCATACACGCCGCGCTTCACCCATTCGGCCAGTTCACGGAAATGCCCGTTGCAGGGAGTCAGTTCCGACCAGGTGTTGCAGATGCCGATCACCGGGCGGCCGTCGAACATGTCGTCCGGGTAGCCCTGGTTCTTCATCCAGCTGCGATGCATCCAGCTGCTGCGCATCGAGCTTTCGCTGTCGCGCGCCCCGAACCAGGCTTGGCTGCGCAGTACAGGCTTCTTCTTGTCCATGGAGGATTGTGGCTGAAAACCAGCGGATGGGTCAGATGGCGCGCATCGTACAGCGCACCGTCATGCCGGGAAAATCAATTTCCGGCAACCCCCATACATTCTTTTATATCCTTGAGGCAGCATATGCCCATGACATCAATTCGTCCGCAGACAGAGTTCGCCGCCACCAGCGCCCGCTTTCCAAGCCTGGCGGGCAAGCGGGTGTTCATCACGGGTGGCGGATCCGGCATTGGCGCCAGCGTGGTCGAGGCGTTTGCCCGGCAGGAGGCCCGCGTCGCCTTCATCGACATCGCGCGCGAGCCCTCAGAACGTCTCGTGAATCACCTGCGGCAGCAGGGGCTGCCGGCGCCCTGGTTCAGTGCCTGCGATGTGTCGGATGTGCGCAGCCTGCAGGAAACTGTCGCTGCTGCCGCCGCTGCACTCGGGGATTTCAACGTGCTGGTCAACAACGTGGCCAATGACGACCGCCGCGAGACATTGGCTATCACACCGGAATACTGGGACCAGCGCATGGCCATCAACCAGCGGCCTGCCTTCTTCGCCATCCAGTCGGTGCTGCCGGCAATGAAGGCCATGGGTGGCGGATCCATCATCAACCTGGGTTCCTGCGGCTGGAAGGCGCGCACTGCCGGCTATCCGCCCTATGCCACTGCCAAGGCCTCGGTGGTGGGCCTCACCCGCGGCCTGGCGAAGGAACTGGGTGCCCACCGCATCCGCATCAACGTGGTATCCCCGGGCTGGGTGATGACCGAACGGCAGCTCACCCAGTGGGCAGTGCCCGACATGGAGGCGGAGATCGCGCGCATCCAGTGCCTGCCCGACCCGCTGCACTCGCCCGACATTGCCAGCATGGTGCTGTTCCTGGCCTCGGATGATGCGCGCGGCTGCACCGCGCAGGAATTCATCGTGGACGCGGGCTGGACCTGAGGCGGGCCGCAGCCACACGGGGTTTTTGCCCTGGCGTGGCCACCGCCGGCTCTTGCGGCGGGATTGCCGCAGGCGGCTTCTCCTGAGTACCGGCTGCCGCCGCGCGCAAGGCCTGCAGTACCACCTGCGCCGCCGGTGACAGCAGCCAGTCCCTGCGCGTGATCAGCCCGAAGGCATCCATGGAGCAGGAGAGCTCCAGAGGCAGGATGGCCAGCATGCCGAATTCCGCGTAATACCGGCCCACTTCGGTGGGCACCACGGCGAGGAAGTCGCTCCGCTGCAGCATGCGCGTGATGAAAAGCAGCGCCGTGGTCTCGATGATGTGCCGGGGCGCATCGAGGCCTGCGCCGCCGAACATCAGCTCGAAGCGGTGACGCAGCACGCTGCCGCGCGGCGGGACGATCCACTGCGCCTCCTGCAGGCGCGCCAGGTCCAGTTCACCGGCATCGAGCAGCGGATGTTCCGGCCGTGCCACCGCGCACACCGGCTCCTCGCCAACCTTCTCGTAGTGCAGCGCCGACTTGTCATGGCGCTCGAACAGGCGGCCCACCATGATGTCCAGCCGTCCCTGCACCAGGCTCTCGATCAGCACGTCGCTGGACTCCACCTGCAGCTGCACGCGCAGGTCCGGCTGTTCGCGCGACACCGTGGCCAGTGCATCGGGCACCAGGCTCAGCGCCGGGCCGGTGATGGCGCCCACCCGCACTTCGCCCAGGCGTCCCTCGCGGATCGCATCGATGTCCTGGCCGGCCTCGCGCAGGCTCGCCAGTGCGATGCGCGCGTGGCGCACCAGCGTCTCGCCGTACCAGGTGGGCCGCATGCCGCGCGGCAGGCGCTCGAACAGCTGCACGGCCAGGCCGTCCTCGAGATCCTTCAGCAACTTGGAGGCGGCGGGCTGGGAGACATTCAGCGCCTGCGCCGCGCGGTGGATGTTGCCCTCCTCCGCAATGGCGCTGACGAGCATGAGTTGGCGCGGCTTGAGCCGGGTACGCTGGAACCAGGGGGTTTGAACGGGCATCGGGGCCTCTTGGACATATCGATTGCCATATCATTTTGCGGCAAATCGAGACTTGTTTTATATACCTCACCCCGCTCAGACTGCGCAACCCGGGAGTCTCCGGCGGCCATGGGGCCCACGCCGGCACAACAACATGCGACTGATCCAATTCCTCGATATGCAGGGGCAACCGCATGTCGGAAAGATCGATGCCAGCGGCACCCGAGTCGAGGTGCTGGCCGGCGCGACGTCCGTCTACGAGCTGGCCATGCGCTGTTTCCACGAGCGGGCGGCGCTCGACACCCTGGCCGGCGCGCTGGCAGTCGAAGGCGAAGAGCCGTATGAAGTGCTGCGGCAATCCGGCCGCATGCTGCCCCCGCTCACCCATCCCGAGCCGCACCGCTGCCTGGTATCGGGCACCGGCCTCACGCACCTGGGCAGCGCCTCGGCGCGTGACGCCATGCACAGGAAGGCCACCAGCGCCGCGACCAGCAAGACGCCGGCCACCGATTCCGCGCGCATGTTCCAGTGGGGCATCGAGGGCGGCCGGCCCGAGGGCCAGGAGCCTGGCGTGCAGCCGGAGTGGTTCTACAAGGGCAACGGCAGCATCGTGGTCGGCTGCGGCAGTCCCATCACTGCGCCCTCCTTCGCGCTGGATTGCGGCGAGGAGCCGGAACTGGTCGGCCTGTACGTGATCTCCCCCAGGGGGGTGCCGGCGCGGCTGGGTTACGCCATCGGCAACGAGTTTTCAGACCACGTGACCGAGCGGCGCAATTACCTCTACCTGGCGCATTCGAAGCTGCGCCAGTGCGCCGTGGGCCCCGAACTGCGCACCGGGCCGCTGCCGAGGCACCTGGAGGGCCGCAGTCGCATCTTCAGTGGCGACCGCGTGCGCTGGGAAAAGCCCTTCCTCACCGGCGAGGACAACATGAGTCATTCGCTGGCCAACCTCGAGTACCATCACTTCAAATACGTGGCGCACCGCATTCCCGGCGACGTGCACCTGCATTTCTTCGGCACGGCGACCCTGAGCTTCGCGGACGGCATCCGCGTCGAACCGGGCGAGCGCTATGAGATCGAATTGGCGCCGCTGGGCAGCCCGCTGATGAATACACTTGCGGTCGCGCCGCCGGACTTCGAAATGGGCGGCACCGTCGCGCTGTAGGCACCGCGGCGACCAGCCAAACACCCTGGGGGACAACATGAAGCGTTTCAGAATGCTCTGCTCCACGCTGCTGATGGCCATCGGCATTGCCGCGTGTTCCACCGACAAGGCCGCCGACAGCGATGCCATCGTGCTCGGCTTCAGCCAGATCGGCGCCGAGAGCGAGTGGCGTACCGCCAACACCAATTCCATCACGCAGGCGGCGGCCGATGCCGGCATCGAGCTGAAGTTCTCCGATGCGCAGCAGAAGCAGGAGAACCAGATCAAGGCGCTGCGCTCCTTCATTGCCCAGAAGGTAGACGTGATCTCCTTTTCGCCCGTGGTCGAAACCGGCTGGGAGACCGTGCTGCAGGAAGCCAGGGCAGCTGGCATCCCGGTGATCATCACCGACCGCGCAGTGGACGTGAGCGACGAATCGCTGTACCTCAGCCTGATCGGTTCGGATTTCGTGGAGGAAGGGCGCCGTGCCGGCCGCTGGCTGCTGGAAGCCACGCGCGAGCGCAGCGGCGACATCAATATCGTGGAGCTGCAGGGCACGGTGGGTTCCGCGCCCGCCAACGACCGCAAGCGCGGCTTCCAGGAAGTCGTCGGCGCTGAATCGCGCTACCGCATCATCCGCTCGCAGACCGGTGATTTCACGCGCGCCAAGGGCAAGGAGGTGATGGAAGCCTTCCTGAAGGCCGAAGGCCGCAACATCCACGTACTTTATGCGCACAACGATGACATGGCGATCGGCGCCATCCAGGCCATCGAGGAAGCCGGGCTGGTGCCGGGCAAGGACATCCTCATCGTCTCGATCGACGCGGTGAAGGGCGCCTTCGATGCCATGATCGCCGGCAAGCTCAATGCCTCCGTCGAGTGCAACCCGCTGCTGGGCCCGCTGCTGATGTCGGCCGTGAAGGACGTCGTGGCCGGCAAGAGCATTCCCCGGCGCATCGTGATCGACGAGTCCGTGTTCACGCAGGCCAATGCCCGCGAAGCACTGCCGACGCGCCTGTACTGACGGGGCGGTCCCCGCGAAACCATGGAAGCGGGCACGCACTGCCTCCTGCACGCCCGGGCCCTGAGCCTGCGGTTTCCGGGCGTGCAGGCACTCGACAAGGTCGAGCTGTGCCTGCGCCAGGGTGAGGTTCATGCCCTGCTCGGGCAGAACGGCGCCGGCAAGTCGACGCTGATCCGCGTGCTCACCGGCGCGCAGGCACCCGACGAAGGATCCATCACGCTGGACGGCCGCGCCATCCAGCCTGGTTCGCCGCATGAGGCCCAGCAACTGGGCATCTGCGCCGTGTACCAGGAGGTCAATCTCTGCCCCAACCTCTCGGTGGCCGAGAACATTTTCGCGGGCCGCTACCCGCGGCGCCCGTGGAGGGCCGGTGGCGGTATCGACTGGAAGGCCGTGAAGGAAGGCGCGCGCGCCGCTCTTGCCAGCCTGCAGATCGAACTGGATGTGGACAGCCAGCTCGGCAGCCATCCCATCGCCATCCAGCAGATGGTGGCAATCGCACGCGCCACCAGCATCGCCGCGCGGGTGCTGATCCTCGATGAGCCCACCTCCAGCCTCGACGACCATGAGGTGGCGCAACTCTTCCGCGTGATGCAGCGGCTGAAGGCCAATGGCATGGCCATCGTGTTCGTCACGCACTTCCTCGACCAGGTGTACGCGGTTTCGGATCGGATGACGGTGCTGCGCAATGGTGCGCGTGTCGGTGAATACCTGCCCTCGGAGCTGGATCGCGCCGGACTGATCGCGGCCATGGTGGGTCGCGCCCTGGCGCCGCGGGCAGGCACACGGCGGGACCGCGTCGCGGAGAAGGCTGCGACGCCTCCGGCGCTGGAACTGCGCCAAGTGGGTCGCAAGGGCAAGCTGCATCCAGTGGACCTCACGATCGGCGAAGGAGAGATCCTCGGTGTGGCAGGACTGCTGGGCTCCGGTCGCACGGAGCTGGCGCGACTGATGTTCGGGCTGGACCGGCACGACAGCGGCACCATCCTCGCCGGCAGCACGCCGGTAAACCTGCGTGGCCCGGTGGATGCCATCGCGCAGGGCATGGGCTTCTGTGCCGAAGACCGGCAGCTGGAAGGTGTGGTCGGCGATCTGTCGGTGCGCGAGAACATCGTGCTCGCGCTGCAGGCCCGGCGCGGCCTCACTCCCTGCCTGACTCCACAGGAACAGCAGGAGCTGGCCGCGAAGCTGATCCGCACGCTGGGCATCACCGCGGCCAATGCCGAGGTGCCCATCCGCCAGCTCTCCGGTGGCAACCAGCAGAAGGCCTTGCTGGCGCGGTGGCTGGCGACGCGGCCGCGCCTGCTGATACTCGACGAACCCACCCGGGGCATCGACGTGGCTGCGCGCGAGGACATCCTGCGCGTGGTGGAGGAGCTGGCCGGCGAAGGCATGGCCGTGCTCTTCATCTCGGCGGAAATTGCCGAAGTGGTCCGCGAGGCTGACCGCGTGGTGGTGCTGCGGGAACGGCGCAAGGTGGCCGAACTGCCTGGGGGCTGCGACGAGCAGGCCGTCTACGGGCTGATTGCGGAGCATGCCTGAGATGGCCCCCCCGCCTTCGAACACGGGCCGCCCGCCATTGCTCCGCTGGATCGCGGCGCATCCGCTGTTCCCTTCGTTGCTGGCGCTGGTGGCGCTGCTGCTGGTGGGCGCTGCCACCAGTCCCGGGTTCCTGCGCCTCAGCTGGCAGGACGGGCATCTCACCGGCAGCCTGGTCGACGTGCTCAACCGCGCGGCGCCGCTGATGCTGGTATCGCTGGGCATGATGATGGTGATCGCCATCCGCGGCATCGACATCTCCGTGGGCGCGGTGGTGGCCATCGCCGCCGCCGTGGCAGCGACGCTGCTGCCCCAGGCCGGCGATGCAGCGGGGCTTGCGATGCTGTCCGGCGCCATCGGCGTGGCCCTGCTCGCCGCCGCCCTGTGCGGCGCCTGGAACGGCGTGCTGGTGGTGCGCATCGGCATGCAGCCCATCGTGGCCACGCTGATCCTGATGATCGCGGGTCGCGGCATCGCCCAGCTCATCACCGGCGGGCAGATCATCACCATCTATTACCCGCCCTATTTCCAGATCGGCAATGGCTTCCTGCTGGGCATTCCCTTCGCCCTGGTCCTGGCGCTGGCGGTGGCAGCCGGGCTGCACCTGGCGCTCACCCGCACAGCCCTGGGGCTGTTCGTGCGCTCCATCGGCCTCAATCCGGTGGCGGCGCACATTGCAGGGGTACGGGCGCGTGCGATTTCCTTCTGGCTGTACGTGTTCTCGGGCCTCACCGCGGGCATCGCCGGCCTCATCATCAGCTCCAACGTGAAGAGCGCGGACGGCAACAACGCCGGCCAGCTGCTGGAGCTGGATGCCATCCTCGCCGTCGCGCTTGGCGGCACCTCCCTGGCAGGTGGGCGTTTCACCGTCGCCGGCACCCTGCTCGGTGCACTGATCATCCAGGCGCTCACCTCGGTGATCTATTCCTCCGGCGTGCCACCACAGGCGAACCTCGCGGTGAAGGCCGTGCTGGTGTTCGCGGTAATGCTGCTGCAGTCCGCGGAGTTCCGGGACAGCCTGCGCGGCCTGCTGTTCCGTCCGGGGACACGATGACGCAGGCGCTGGCAAGCCCGCCCGGCCGCCCCGCCCGGTACTGGCGACTGGATGCGCGCCATGTGCCGCTGGTGATCACCGTATCGCTGTTCCTCGCGATGGCGATCGCCGGGTCGATCCTCTACCGCGGCTTCTTCGCGCCGCAGGTGTTCCTGAACCTGCTCATCGACAACGGCTTCCTGTGCGTGGTGGCCGTGGGCATGACCTTCGTGATCCTCACCGGTGGCATCGATCTTTCCGTGGGCGCAGTGGTGGCGCTGGCAACGATGCTGCTGGCCTCGCTGGTGCAGGAACACGGGATCAGCCCGCTGGTGGCGGTGCCCCTGGTGCTGGCCACCGGATGTGCCTTCGGCCTCCTGCACGGCGTGCTGATCCAGCGCTTCCGGCTGCAGCCGTTCATCGTCACGCTGGGCGGCATGTTCCTGGCGCGCGGGCTCAGCTACCTCATCAGCACCGAGTCGATCAGCATCAACCACGCTGCATACCGTGCCCTGGCTGCGGCACGCATCCCGCTGGGATTCGGCAGCCTCTCCAGCGGCGCCGTGATCGCCGTAGTGGTCGTTGCGCTGGGCGTGTGGCTGGCGCAGGCCACGTCATTCGGGCGGACCGTCTACGCCATCGGGGGAGATGAGTCCTCGGCGCGCCTGATGGGCCTGCGCGTGGACCGCACCGTGGTCGGCGTCTACCTCCTTAGTGGATTCTGCGCCGCGCTGGGCGGCATCCTGATGACCTTCTACATGCTTTCCGGCTACAGCCTGCACGGCCTGGGGCTGGAACTGGATGCCATCGCCGCGGTGGTCATCGGCGGCACCCTTCTGCGCGGTGGCATCGGTTACGTGATGGGCACCTTCGTCGGTGTGCTCATCCTCGGCATCATCCAGACCCTGATCGCCTTCGACGGCACGCTCAGCTCCTGGTGGACCCGCATCGTCGTCGGCGCGCTGCTGCTGGTGTTCTGCCTGCTGCAGCGGGTGCTGGAGAAACGGGGCGGATCCGGCTAGGGCAAGCAGCTACCAGCCGGCAAACACATGCGATTGCAGACCCGCCACATCCATCTGCGCACGGAACAGGCCGCCGGCCAGGGGCTGCTGTGCCAGCTCTTCTGCCGACAGGCCACCGGCGGCCGTAGTGATATAGAGGGTGGAAAGCGCAGGTCCGCCGAAGGCGACCTTGGTGCAGCGGGCGACGGGCAGCTCCAGCTTGCGCAGCAGCTTGCCCTGCGGGTTGTAACAGCGCACGCCCCAGCCGCCATACAGCGAAAGCCATATGTTGCCCAGCGTGTCGACCACCGGCCCGTCGGGGTAGACCCCGGGCTCATCGATGGCCAGGAATTCACGTTTGCCCGAAAGCGCGCCGCTGGCGTCGACATCGAACGCATACATGCGCCGGCCCTGCGTCTCCACGTGGTAAAGCACCCTGCCATCGGGGCTCATCGCCGGGCCATTGGTGATCACGTAGCCGCAGTCCATGCGCTCGAGGCGCGTGCCATCGTAGCGGTAGAGGGATCCGCTGGGCTGCCGGGCGGCATCGTCCATGGTGCCGAACCAGAGGCGACCCGCGGCGTCGACGTAGCCATCGTTGAGGCGGTTGCCGGGATGCTCCGCATCCACCCGCACCCTGCGCTCGAACTTGCCGCCCAGGGGATCAAAGTGGAACAGTCCGGAGCGCAGGCCGCAGAGATATCCGCCTCCGACGCAGGGAAAGATGAACGCAGTGGATTCCGGCGCGGTGAAGCTGCGCCTTGTGCCACTGGCTGGATGCAGCGCGTGGACCTGCCCCGCGTGGATGTCCACGAACCACAGTTCGCCTGTCGCCGCGTTCCAGGTGGGACCCTCACCCAGTCCCGCACCCAGCGGCCACACGCATTCAGCTGTCGCAATTTGTCCGTTTGTCATTCCAGCCATCCTAACAGGCAGTTTCAACGCAGGAGAGCATCGACATGAAACGCAGCACAATGGTCTTGTGGTTGACGGGCATCATGGCGGCGAGCGCATCAGTGGCGAATGCCGCCGAGGCGATCAAGGAGGATTTCAAGCCTTCCACGCTTAACCAGCCGCAGCAGGCGTACCCGCAGGTGAACTCGCAGGGCTACGCACGCTTCCGCATCGAGGCGCCCGACGCCAAGGCCGTGAGCGTGAGCCTCGGACTGGGCGGCAGTGGCGGCACCACGCTGGCCAAGGGCGCGGACGGCGCCTGGACCGGCACCACCGCAGGCCCGCTGGACGAGGGGTTCCACTACTACCACCTCACGGTCGATGGCGGCACCTTCAACGACCCCGGCACACTGAACTTCTACGGCTCCATCCGTTGGGAAAGCGGCATCGAGATCCCCGCGCAGGACCAGGACTTCTACGCCCTGAAGGACGTTCCGCATGGCCGCGTGCAGCAGGTGCTGTTCCCTTCGCCCAGCACGGGCACCCAGCGCCGGGCATTCGTCTACACGCCCCCGGATTACGAGAAGAACACCTCGCAGCGCTATCCGGTGCTCTACCTGCAGCACGGCTGGGGCGAGGATGAGACGGCCTGGAGCAACCAGGGCCGCGCCAACCTGATCATGGACAACCTCATCGCCGAGAAGAAGACCAGGCCCTTCATCATCGTGATGACCTACGGCATGACCAATGACGTGCGCATCGGGGGGATGGGCAGCTTCGACATCAGCCATTTCGAGAAGGTGCTGGTGAACGAGCTCATTCCCTATGTCGACACCAATTTCCGCACCCTGAAGGACCAGCGCAACCGCGCCATGGCCGGCCTGTCGATGGGTGGCATGGAGACCAGGACCATCACGCTGAAGCACCTGGACAAGTTCTCCCACATCGGACTGTTCAGCGGCGGATCCATCACCGTCGATGACATGAACAACACCCCGGGGTTCAAGGACAAGGTGCGGCTGGTGTTCGTCAGCTATGGCAGCCGCGAGCTGGGTGGCAACCGTGGCGGCGGACCGGGTGGCCCCGGCGGCAACCGCGCCGATCCGCAGGCAACTGCCAAGGCCCTGAAGGATGCGGGAATCAATAGTGTGTTTTATGTGTCGCAGAACACCGCGCACGAGTTCCAGTCATGGCGGCGCAGCCTGCGCGAAATGGCACCGCTGCTGTTCAAGTGAAGTCATAGCCAACAGCCCGGGGCTGCTTTGATGCAGCCCCGTTGTGCCATATGCTCAAGTGAAGGGGAGGTCTAGATGAAACGACCGCAACAGGACGCAGCCGGTATCGCTGGCGGTCCATCGGCATTCACGCGTCGCGAGGCAATTGGCGGAGGGCTGGCCGCGATGGGCGCACTCGCGCTGCCAGGCCTTTGCGCCGCCGCGCAGCCCACGGGCCTTGCAGCGGCCTGGCGTCGGCATTTCCGCATCGGTGTGGCCATGAGCAACCAGATGCTCGACCGGCAGACCGGCCCCGATCTCGACCTCATCGCACGCGAGTTCAATTCCGTCACCGCCGAGAACGCGATGAAGTGGGGCGAGATCCAGCCCGACGGGGTCAACTGGCGCCGGGAACGCGCGGACCAGCTGGTCAACTTTGCGGCAAGCCACGACATGCATGTGCTCGGCCACACGCTGGTCTGGCACTCGCAGGTGCCGCGCTCGCTCTTCACCGGTGCCGATGGCGCGCCGGTCTCGCGCGCGGCATTGCTCGGGCGCATGGAGGAACACATCAACTCCATGGTAGGCCGCTACAAGGGTCGCGTGCACACCTGGGACGTGGTCAACGAGGCCATCGACGAGGGCAACGGCTGGCGCGCCTCACCCTGGCAGCGCACCATCGGCGATGACTACATGGAGCAGGCCTTCCGCATGGCCCGCAAGGCCGATCCGGCCGCGAAGCTGCTCTACAACGACTACAACATGCACAACCCCGCCAAGCGCGAGTTCCTGGTGAAGGTGCTGCGCGACTACCTCGATCGCGGCGTGCCCATCGACGGCGTTGGATTGCAGGGCCACCTGGGGCTCACCTACCCGGACATGGAACAATGGGAACGCAGCATTGCCACCTATGCCGGCATGGGGCTCGAAGTGCATGTCACCGAACTCGATGTCGACGTGCTGCCCGGCCCGAACACCGGCGCGGAAATTTCAAACCGCGGCGCCTACTCGGCGGAACTCGACCCGTACAAGGCCGGCCTGCCCGATGAGGTGCAGGAAAAGCTCGCGGACCGCTACGAGCAGATCTTCCGCATCCTGCTGCGCTACAGGGAGCGCGTCGAGCGCGTGACCTTCTGGGGCCTCCACGACGGCATGTCGTGGAAGAACGGCTTCCCGGTCCCTGGCCGCACCAACTATCCGCTTCTGTTCGATCGTGAACTGAAACCGAAGCCGGCGTATCAGCGACTGATGCGGCTTGCCCAGGCCCAGGCCTGAGCAAGCCAGCCCATTTTCCCGGGGGACACACAAGAATCATGGCCAAGCAGAATCTTTCCACGCGCGAGAAGTTCGGCTTCGGCCTGGGCGACATGTCGAGCAACATCGTCTACCAGGCCATCCTGAACCTTCTGCTCTACTTCTACACCGACGTCTACGGCATCACCGCCGCCTCGGCCGCCCTCCTGTTCCTGGTGGTCCGGATCTACGATGCCGTCATCGATCCGGCACTCGGCGCCCTCGCCGACCGCACGCGCTCCCGGCACGGACGCTACCGCCCCTGGATGCTCTGGATCGCAGTGCCCTACGGTGTGCTGGCGGTGGCCGCCTTCATCACCCCGGACGTGTCCATGCAATACAAGGTGGTCTACGCCTACATCAGCTACATGCTGCTGGTGACGGCCTATTCCGCCATCAACATCCCCTACTCGGCGCTCGGGGGCGCCATGACGGGTGACAGCGAGGAACGCGCCAACCTGCAGACCTGGCGCTTTGGCCTCGCGATGATCGGTGGATTCCTGGTGACCACCTCGGTACTTCCGCTGGCGCGCATCCTGGGCGGCGGTGGAGACCCGGAGAACCTGCGCCTGGGCTTTCCGTTCGCCATGGGCATCCTGGCGACAATTGCCGTGGTGGGATTCATGGGCTGCTTCGCCCTCACCAAGGAGCGCGTCCACTACGACGACGATGGGGGCAGGCCAAAGCAGAGCCCGTGGCAGGACGTCAAGTCCATGTTCACGAATTCACAGTGGCTCATCATCGGGCTTGTGACGCTGATCATCATGACCCGTGGCGGCATCCAGGGCTCGGCCAAGGCCTACTTCGTCGACTACTACCTGGTGAACAACTATGGCTCGGTGGTCTCCGACAATGCGCTGATCACCTGGCTTGCCGGCATCTTCGCGGTGACCGAGAACCTGATCGCGCTGTTCATGGGCCTGACCATGCTGGCCGGCGTGGGCGGCGTGATCGTGGCCAACCGGCTGATCCGCACCCGCTGCAAGGTGCGCATCATGCAGGCGGCGCTGACCGGCACCCTCCTGGTCAACGTGATGCTGTTCTTCATTCCGCGCGAGTGGATGCTGCAGGCATTGCTGCTGACGATGACCGCCAACTTCTTCCACATGATGTTCATCCCGCTGCTGTTCTCCGCCGTGCCCGACACGGTCGACTTCGGCATCAGGACCGTGGGCAAGGGCGCCATGGCCATGTTCTGCGCCGGGCACCTGTTCGTGCTCAGCCTCGGCAATGCCTTGGGCGGCGCTGCCGCCGCAGCCATCCTGGCGGCGTTCGGCTACGTGGCCAACACCGAGCAGACGCCCACCGCGCTGTTCGGCATCAAGCTCGCCTTTGCAGGCAGCTCCATCGTCGGAGCCCTGCTGGTGATCATCTGCCTCAACTGGTACCGGCTGACGCGTGGATGGCAGGAACGCATTGCGCCGGTGGGAGCCTGAAAGAAATGTCTGGAATGATCCGCAACCCCATCCTCCCCGGGTTCAACCCCGATCCCTCGATCGTGCGCGTGGGCGATGACTACTACATCGCCACCTCCACGTTCGAGTGGTATCCGGGCGTTCAGATCCACCATTCGCGTGACCTGGTGAACTGGCGCCTGATCGCCCATCCGCTCGACCGCACCGAACTGCTCGACATGCGCGGCAATCCGGATTCCGGCGGCATCTGGGCGCCCTGCCTCACGTACGCCGACGGCCTGTTCTGGCTGGTGTACACCGACGTGAAGCGCCACGAGGGCAGCTTCAAGGACATGCACAACTACGTGACCACCTGCCCGAGCATCGACGGCCGCTGGTCAGATCCGGTGTACCTGAACAGCAGCGGCTTCGACGCTTCGCTGTTCCACGACGATGACGGGCGCAAGTGGCTGCTGAACATGGAGTGGGACTACCGACCCGGCCGCCATCCCTTCAACGGCATCCTCTTGCAGGAGTACGACCCCAAGGCCTGCAAGCTGGTGGGACCCGTCCGCAACATCTTCCGCGGCACCGAACTGCGCGTGACCGAAGGCCCGCACATCTACAAGCGCAACGGCTGGTACTACCTGCTCACCGCCGAAGGTGGCACGGGCTACACGCATGCGGTGACCATGGCGCGCTCGCGCAAGCTCGAAGGGCCTTACGAAGTAGATCCCATCAAGCACATCGTCACCTCCAAGGATGATCCCAGGCTGCCCATCCAGCGCGCCGGGCACGGCGACTGGGTGGAAACGCAGAAGGGCGAGGTCTACATCGTGCACCTGTGCGGCCGGCCGCTGTCACTGCATTCCAGCTCAGACCAGCAGCGCTGTCCCCTGGGCCGCGAGACCGCCATACAGAAGGCGTACTGGACCGAGGATGGATGGCTGAGGCTGGCCAACGGTACCAACAAGCCGGATGCAGAAACCCCGGCGCCCGACCTGCCGCTGCATCCCTGGCCGAAAGCGCCCACGCGCACCAGCTTCAACAGCGCGCAGCTGCCGATCGACTTCCAGTGGCTGCGTTACCCCTGGGACGAGGGCCTGTTCACGCTGAAGGCGCGTCCGGGGTTCCTGCGCCTGCTGGGTGCCGAGTCATTCGGTTCCTGGTTCCGCCAGTCGCTGATCGCGCGCCGCCAGCAGGCCTTCTGCTTCACGGCCACCACCCGGGTGGAGTTCGAGCCGGACACCCTGCAGCAGGCCGCGGGCCTCATCTGCTACTACAGCGCGCAGAAGTTCCACTACCTCAACATCACCTGCGACGAGGAAGGCCGCAAGCACCTGGCCGTGATCAGCTGCCTGGGTGATGAGCGTTTCAACCTCTCCTATGCGCCGGGCATCAGGGCCACCCCGCTGCCCCGCGGCAAGGCCGTGTGGCTGCGTGCCCGCGTGGCCTTCGACAAGCTGAAGTTCTCCTGGTCGCTGGACGGCGAGCAGTGGAATGCCTTCGAGGGCGAGCTGGACTATTCGCTGATTTCGGATGAGGCCGGCCGTGGCTATTCCAAGAGCTTCACCGGTGCCTTCGTGGGCATGGCCTGCCACGACATCAGCGGCCGGCAGCAGCCGGCTGACTTCGAGTTCTTCGACTACCTCGAAGAGTGAGGCCGCAGGGGCGCCACGCGGGCGCGGCGCCCCTGTCCTTCCTCAGACCGCCTTGCGCGTCAGCTCGCCGTTGAGCAGGCGCTGGATATTGCGCGGATTGGCATTGCGCAGCTCCGGCGGCAGCTGCGCGTCGGTGTAGCCCTGGTAGCACACCGGCCGGGCAAAACGCAGGATCGCGGCCGTGCCCACCGAGGTGAAGCGTGCATCGGTGGTGGCCGGATACGGCCCGCCGTGGTTCATCGCATGGCAGACCTCCACCCCGGTGGGGAAGCCATTGATGATCACGCGCCCGGCGACTCGCCCGGCCGCATCCAGCAGCTCACCCGCAGCGGCAAGGTCCGCCTCGGTGGCCTGCAGCGTTGCGGTGAGCTGGCCCTCCAGGGCGCGCGTACAGGCCACCATCTGGGCGATGTCATCGGCCAGGACCACCAGCGTGAACGGCCCGAAAGCCTCTGTGGCGAGCTCAGGATTGGCCAGGAAGCGCGCAGCATCGGTGACGGCCACGCTCGGTTGCGCTTGCGCTCCAGCGCCGCCCACCGGCGCGCTGGACTGGGCCACGGTCTTCACGCCCGCCGCGGAGACGACACGCTTGCGGTTCTCCTCGAAGGCACGGCGGATGTCGCCGGTGAGCATAGTGCCGGCAGGACCCTCGCTCACCAGCTTCGACAGCGTGGCGATGAGGCTGTCGGCTTCCTTGCCTTTCAGGGCGAAGACCAGCCCGGGCTTGGTGCAGAACTGGCCCACACCCATCGTGAAGGACGCAAAGAGCCCCTGGGCGATGGCTTCGCCGCGCGTGCGCATGGCGTCCGGCAGCAGGAAAGTCGGGTTGATGCTGCTCATCTCCGCGAACACGGGGATGGGATGCGGGCGCGCGGCGGCCGCGTTGAACAGCGCGCGACCTGCCGTGTGTGATCCGGTGAAGCCCACGGCCGCCGCGGCGGGATGGCGCACCATCGCCGTGCCCACGGTGGATCCGCCGCCATGCACCAGCGAGAACACCCCTGCGGGCAGGCCGCTGTCGGCCACGGCGCGCGTGATGGCCCCGGCCACGAGCTCGGCTGTGCCCGGATGCGCGCGGTGTGCCTTGACCACCACGGAGCAGCCCGCGGCCAGCGCGGAGGCGGTATCTCCGCCGGCCGTCGAGAAGGCCAGCGGAAAATTGCTCGACCCAAACACCACCACCGGACCCAGCGGCACCAGCATGCGGCGGATGTCCGGACGCGGCAGCGGCTGGCGATCCGGCAGCGCCGTGTCGATGCGTGCATCCACCCATGAGCCTTCGCGCACCACCTGCGCGAACAGCCGCAGCTGTCCACAGGTGCGACCGCGCTCGCCAACCAGGCGTGCGGTGGGCAGGCCGGTTTCGGCCACTGCGCGTTCGATCAGGGCGTCCCCGAGTCCCTCGATGGCATCAGCGACGCGCTCGAGGAATTTCGCCCTTTCTTCCGCAGGCCGGCGGCGGTAGTCGTCGAAAGCCGCGGCAGCCGTATCCATGGCACGCGCGGCCTCCTCGGTGGTGGCTTCGTGGAAGGCGGGCTCAAGCGTGCTGCCGTCGGCCGGATTGGCGGCCTTGAAGGAGTTGACTCCGGTCTTGCCCCGCTCTCCGGCGATGAGGCTGGTTCCCTGCAGATTCATGTGTCGCTCCTGGACTCTCGGTTGGTGCGGCGCTTCAGGCCACCGTGTTGCGCAGCGTGCCTGCCGGCTCGATGGTGATGCGGATCTCATCGCCGTGATCGAGCGTGAACGCATCGGGCGGCACGATGCCCGTGCCGGTCATCAGCCATGCACCGCTGGGGAAATTGTTGTCACGGAACAGGTACTCGGCCAGCGATGGCAGCGGCCGCTTGATGCGGCCCACATGGGTTTCGCCGGAGAACACTGCCGCGCCACCACGCAGGATGGTCATCACGATCGCGGTGTCGGCGGAAGGCAGCTGCTCCGTGACCACCAGGCAGGGTCCGAGTCCCGCGCTGCCGGCATAGGTCTTGGCCTGCGGCAGGTACAGCGGATTCTCGCCCTCGATGTCGCGCGAGCTCATGTCGTTGCCGACGGAGAAGCCGAAGATGCGGCCGGCCGAATTGATCGCCAGCGTGAGTTCAGGCTCGGGCACGTTCCACTTCGAGTCGCTGCGGATGCGCACCTTGCCGCCGGGACCGATCACGCGCTGCGGCGTGGCCTTGAAGAACAGTTCCGGTCGCGCGGCGTTGTACACGCGGTCATAGAAGTTGCCGCCGCCGGCTTCGCGCGCTTCTTCCATGCGTGCCGTCATGCTGCGCAGGTAGGTGACGCCGGCAGCCCAGACCTCCTGGCTCTGGATGGGCGCCAGCAGCGCCGATTCAGCCGGCTCTGCCACGGCTGGCGCGGAAGCCAGGCGCTCGTTCAGCCACGCCGCAGGATCGTCGGCCCGGAACAGCTCGTCGAACCCTGCCGCAGCCGGCAGCTGGCGGAACGTGCCCGCCTGCTCCAGCACCATTCCCTGCGCCGTTGCATATACCCGGATCATCGTGTGGAGCACTCCTCGGAAGGATATTCATTACGGTATCGACCCCTGCCGGTTTTCACGCTGGACGGGTCGGACCATCATGATAGCGTCTGCAGCACTTTCACGGCTGCCACGGAAGGTAACAATGTTGCGAATCCTGACCCTCGTGCTGTGCTCACTTTGCTGCACAGCCGCCTCCGCCGCCGCGCCCACACCCGATCGCATCGCATTGTCGATCGACGCGGGCAAGCCCGGCGCGACTATCAACCGCCACATATTCGGCCAGTTCGCCGAGCATCTGGGCTTCGGCATCTATGAAGGTGTATGGGTGGGCAAGGATTCGCCCATTCCCAACACCCGCGGCATCCGCAATGACGTGGTGGCGGCACTGCGCACCCTCAAGGTGCCCAATGTGCGCTGGCCCGGCGGCTGTTTTGCCGACTACTACCACTGGCGCAATGGCATCGGTCCGAAGCGTGCGGTGACGCTGAACCCGGACTGGGGCGGCGTGACAGAGCCGAACACCTTCGGCACGCACGAGTTCATGGACTTCGCCGCGCAGATCGGCGCCGCGCCCTTCATCTCCATCAACCTCGGCAGCGGCACGGTGCAGGAGGCGGCCGACTGGATGGAATACATGACCTCCGCACAGGAGACCACGCTGGCGCAGGAGCGCGCCGCCAACGGCCGCAAGGAGCCCTGGCAGGTGCCCATCCTCGGCATCGGCAACGAGAGCTGGGACTGCGGCGGCAACATGACGCCGGATTTCTACGTGGACCAGATGAAGATGCACGCGCGTTTCGCGCGCAACTACCACCCGCAGCAGCAGGAGGGACCCAACCGCATGCTGCGCATCGCCGTCGGCCCGGGTGGCGGCGAGCCCCGCTTCACCGAGTGGACCGAGACGGTGATGAAGGCCTGGCAGAACCGCAAGTGGAGCTGGGACATCGAGGGCATCTCGCTGCACAACTACACCGTGCTCAACTGGGACAACAAGCACGTGTCGGTGGGCTTCGACGAGAAAGGCTACGCGGAGATCCTGCAGCACACGCTGAAGATGGACACCCTGATCCGCCAGCACAGCGCCATCATGGATCGCTACGACCCGGAGAAGAAGCTGATCCTCGCGGTGGATGAGTGGGGCGGCTGGTATGCGCCCAGCCCCGGCAGCAACCCGGGCTTCCTGGTGCAGCAGCACACGGTGCGAGACGCGCTGCTGGCGGCGCTGAACCTGAACATCTTCGCGCGCCATGCCGACCGCGTGCGCATCGCCAACATCGCGCAGATGATCAATGTGCTGCAGGCCATGATCGTCACCGAGAAGGAGAAGATGCTGCTCACGCCCACCTACCACCTGTTCAGGATGTACGTGCCCTTCCAGGACGCAACCTTCGTGCCGGTAAGCCTGGAGGCGGGTTTCTGGACGCATGGCCCCATCGCGCTGCCGCGGGTGGACGCGATTGCCGCCAGGGGCAAGGACGGAAAGCTGTGGGTGTCGCTCACCAACATCGATCCCTCCCGTCCCGTGCAGATCGATGCCTCGCTGGCCGGCTTCACGGCACGCTCGGCCACGGGCGAGACCCTCACGGGCGACAGGGTGGACAGCCAGAACAGCTTCGCCTCGCCGAATGCCGTGGCACCCAAGCCGCTTTCAGCGAGTGTGGAAGGCGGGAGACTCAGGGTGACGCTGCCGCCATAGT
>JALYWF010000149.1 GCA_030852845.1 Pseudomonadota bacterium | reverse complement strand
GTCATTCTGAAATGAACTTCTTCGACTGGCTGCAGAACACTCCGCTGGCGGTAATCGTGGGCGAGAGCTGGTTCCCGTATGTGGAATCGGCGCATGTGATTTTCCTGGCCGCAGTGGCCGGCACCATTTTCACCGTGGATGCCCGCCTCCTCGGACTGGCTTCCAGGCACCTGCGCGTGACCTACCTGGCCGACCGGCTGCTGCCCCTCACCTGGATCGCGTTTGCTGGCGCGGCCATCACGGGCCTCATGCTGTTCATGGCCAATGCCGTCTCCTACACGGAGAAGACGCCATTTCTCGTGAAAATGTGCCTGCTTGTCGCGGCGGGGCTGAACATGCTGTATTTCCAGCTGGTCACGTGGCGCAGCGTGGCCAGCTGGGACAGCGGCCGCGCACCCGGCGCCGCGCGCGCGGCCGGCGCGATCTCCATACTTTGCTGGGTCGGCGTGATCGTATTCGGCCGCTGGATCGGATTCGTCTGAAGGGCGGCGGCTCAGCCGCCGCCTTCCCCGCCCGCGGCGCCCTGCGCCATCACCAGCACGGGTATCGCATAGACCGCCTCGGCCCCGCCATCGGCCTTCAGCCGCACGGTGAATTCGGTCAGCCCTTCTTCTGCAGAAGTGAGGGTGAGTTCATGCGTGGCGGGCTTGTCTGCCTCCAGCGCCAGCGTGCCCGTGACCGGCTCGATCTCCAGCGTGGGTGACGACACGGCCATTTCCAGGGCGGGTATCGACGTGGCTGCAGAGGCAAGCAGGCTGACCGTGAACGGCACGCCCTGCACCGGCCGCGATTCGACCACATAGGAAAGCTTTGCGACGGGCGTGCCCGTGGACATCAGCACGGCGGCAACCGCATCGCTGGCTGTCCCGCGCACCGCAGAGGCGGCACGTGCGGTGGTGCCGGCTCCATCGTCAGGCGGCTTGTCTTTGCAACCGGCCAGCGCCAGCGCCATCACCAGCATCGCCACAGCAGCAGTCTTCATCGGTGGTGCCCTGCAAGACAGGCGGTCATGCCCGCATCAGGGGCGGATCATCCAATGCCGGCAGCTGTTCGCGCAACTCATCGATATGCCGTTCCCAGTAACGCGGTTCGCCGAACCAGGGGAACGCAAGCGGGAATGCCGGATCATCCCAGCGCTGCGCGATCCATGCGGCATGGTTCATCATCCGTGTGGCGCGCAGGGCCTCGATCAGCAGGGCCTCCCCTTCATCCAGGTGTGCGAACTGCTCGTAGCCTTCGAGCAGCTCGGCCCACTCGCGGCGCATCTGGTCCGGTGTACCGGCGGCGAACATCCACAGGTCCTGCACCGCCGGACCTGTGAGGCTGTCGTCGAAATCCACGAACAGCGGGCCGGTGGACTGCCACAGGATGTTGCCCGGATGGCAGTCGCCATGCAGCCTGAGCCGCGCGGTGGCGCCCACCGCGGCATGGCAGGCAGAAATCGCCTCCACCAGCAGCCCGGACACTTCCGCGTAGCGCTCATCCAGCGGCGATGGCACCCAGCCCCGGCGCAGGATCAGCTCGCGCGCCCGCGCCCCATGCCGCCAGTGATCCACGCTGACACGATGGCGGAACGGCCGCCGTGCGCCCTGTGCATGCAGGCGCCCCAGCGTCCTGCCAAGCAGCTGCCGGTCGCCCGGGCGGTCGAGGTCGGGTCCGCTACCGGGACGGCACTCGAACAAGGTGTAGCGGAAGCCGGCATGGCGCAACAGCGTGGTGCCCCCTATGACCAGCGGCGCCGCCACCGGAAGTTCCGCGGCGGCGAGCTCCAGGGCGAAGGCATGCTCCTCCTGGATCTGCAGATCACTCCAGCGATCCTCACGGTAGAACTTCGCCACCAGCTGCGTGGCAATGCTGTCGGGGGCGGTGCGCGCCAGGGGCTCCTCCAGGCCGATCCGGTATACCCTGTTCTCATAGCTGTTGAGCGACAGCAGGCGCCCGTCAGGAAGCACTCCGGCGGCCTCGGCCGCGGCAAGCACCACGTCGGGAGTCAGGGCGGCATAATGATGAACTGGCACGATATGACGGAGGAGATACGGTGAGCGAGACGATACTGGTTACCGGCGGTGCCGGGTACATTGGCAGCCACACGGTACAGCAGCTGCTTGACCGCGGCGAGTCCGTGGTGGTGCTCGACAATCTGTCCACCGGCTTCCCCCAGTCGGTACCCGGAGTGAAGCTGGTCACCGGTGACGTGGGCGATGCGCAGCTGGTGAGCACCTTGCTCCGCGAACATGGCATCCGCACCG
>JALYWF010000094.1 GCA_030852845.1 Pseudomonadota bacterium | reverse complement strand
GGAATGCCCATGTGCTCCAGGTGGGTGCTCCACTTGAAGACATAGGAGGTGGTCGATGAAGAGGCCGCGCCGATGTAGAGGAAACCGTCCGCGCCTTCCTTCATCTCCTGCCACAGCGCGGGGTCATCTTCCGAGTAGCGTGTGTTGCGGTTCTTGATCACCGCCCCGGCCGCCTTGTGGCGGGACTCCAGGGAGGAGGCAATGTCCCTGGCCACCTGGTCCATGCCGGAACCGCTGGGCCAGGACATCACGATGTAGATGCGTTTGCCGGCCAGGGAAGTCAGCCTGGGGGCGAGGGGAATGCGCTCCACTGCGGGGAATGTGCCGCGCGGGTCGAGCGCGGCGTAGACCGGCGCCTGCGCCTGCGCCAGGACCGGCGCTGCCGTGCTGGCCGCGGTGATGGCCAGTGCCAGGCCGACCAGGGCCGTACGCCGGTCCATACGCATTCCCGTCCGCTGCGCTGCTAGCGGCTGACCTTCACGAGCTCGCCGCCACCATGGCCGCCGCGCTCGTCATCCCCCCTGGAGACCACCTTCACCCAAAGCGTGCCCGCGCCCTTGTAGTAAGACGTGGCACTGGCATTGCGCAGCGCATCCAGGCTGTTCACTTCGGCGCCGGAGGCCGCCTTCGTGAAGCCGGGAATCTCCAGCAGCACCCACGAGCCGGCATCGAGCTCAATCACATGCAGGTCCATGCTGCTGCGCTGGGTGGTGACCTTCATCTCGGTGTTGGCCCGGATGTTGGTGCCCACGGCAATGGAGTATTCCTTGCCCTTGCGGCTCAGGACCACCGGCGGCATGTCGCCACCTGGTGCGGCGCCGGCACTGATTTCGCCGAAGCCGAAACCGCGGCCGTTGGTGAAGCTCATGCGTCCGCCATCACCCTTGCACACGGCGGCGTTCCAGTCCTTCTTGATCTGGCAGAACTGCGGGTCGACTGCGATGCTGTCGTGGACGCCATCATGGATGACCACGTAGGAGTTGGGCCCCACACCCAGCGAGCCGTCCCGGTCCTTGAACGCGGCGGTCTTGTACGCCACGCTGCCGGCGTCATTGTCGTTGCCCCACTTGCGTTCCATCGGGGGGTAGTACACGGGCTTCGCCTTCTCGAACTTCAGCTTCTCGATGGCATTGTTCGAGCTGGCGCCGAAGCTGGTGTAGAGCAGGTGCGAGATGGCTCCCGACTTGCGCGTGGGGTTGTCCTGGTAGTTGCGGAACGTGGTGTTCACCACGTCATGCCGGTAGTCGTAGTACTCGTAGCCGCGGATCGGGAAGTCCGGGATCATCGGCTTGGGCAGGCTGCGACCGTACTTCTTCTCCTCCGGCGTGCGCGGGTTGCCAATGTTTTCGGTCTCGCCCACGAACAGCGAATCGACCACCTGGGATGAGTAGTCCAGGCCGCCACCGCCCGCCGCGTGCGTGAAGCCGATGGCGTTGTCCGCGAACTTCACGTTCTTGAACAGGTGCAGCGCACCGCGGCCCCAGATGCCGCCATTGCGGTTCTTGTAGGTGGTCAGGTCCTCGAACACCGACACCAGCGCCTTGCTGTTCGGATCGGCGGGATTCTCACGGCCCAGGTGGGCGCTGCCGGTCACGGTGAACGTGTTGTCCTGGTTGATGTTGCGGTCGAACATGAAGCCGTCATAGCTCGAATGAGCCACATTGCCCTTGAACTCCCTGAAGTGCATGCGGCGCGGCCAGGTGTTCTTGCTGATCTCGGTGCCTTCGAACTGGCCGTTCGGGTGCTCCGGCAGCGACATCCAGAAGCCGTTGGCATCGGAGCCGGCGGCCACGTTATCGCGATAGATGTTGTCCGGGTTGGTGATCCAGAAGCTGGCGACGGTGTTGTCCGAGGGCAGCACCACCTCCTTGGAACGCTGGCCGCTCTGCGCCAGGCCCTGACGGGGCTCGGCGTATTCACCGGCCGCGGCAAGATTGGTGGGCTGGCAGGGCTTGGAGGTATGGCACTTGGTCTGGATGGCCAGGTTCTTCACGAACTCGTTGCCGTGCTCGATGCCGTCTTCCAGGAAGAAGCAGTGCCCCACGTTGTTGTAGGTCACGTTGTTCTCGATCTTCAGGTAGTTCGTGCCGTGCACGGTCACGCAGCGGTTGTACGTGTCGTGGATGGCCGCGTTCTTCACGTACTGGCCCTTGGCGTCGCCCACCAGGTGCCA
>JALYWF010000071.1 GCA_030852845.1 Pseudomonadota bacterium | reverse complement strand
TTCTGCCGCGCAAATTCCTGGATGTCCGCTGCGGTGGCGTCCGCGCCCGGTTCCCAGCGCACCGTGACGCGCGTGCGCTCAGGCCCTTCCTCCGCCAGCTCCACGAATGTCTGCATGGTGAGCGGCCAGTCGGCGAAGAACGGCGGCCGGATCACCTTGCCGGCAGCGTCACTGAATTGCTGGGTGTAGACGATCAGCCGCGGCTTTTCCAGGCGCTGGTATGCAAGCAGGCCGTGGACGGTCTGCCCTCCTGGCAGCTGCATGGCGTAGAACGAAGTGCCACCTGCGTGCGGTTCGGCGCGGATGAACTGCATGGTCGCGCCAGCGGGTGGGAGCCACTTCGAGAGCTGCGCCGGATCGGTCCACATTTCGTACACGCGATCGATGCCGGCATCGAAAGAGCGGGCGATGAAGAACTGCTCCTTGCCGGAGCGCTTTCCCAGGTGCTCGGCGAGGCGGTCCCAGGTGGATTCCCCACCGGCCTTGCGGATGAAGCCGCGGGTCTGTTCCGCCACTTCCGGGGAGGCGAGGCCCATGGTGAGGTCGAGACGCGTGCGGCCGTCCCGCTCGGTGAACAGCACTGTCATGCGGAACAGCGGCGGCCGGTCGCGATGACCGCCATGGTCGTAGACCAGGCGCTGTTGTGGCACGACCTCCAGGTACTGCGTGGTGTTCTCGTAGTCGGTGCCGTCGGGCCCGTGCATGGTGTAGTGCCAGTGGCCGCCGGTGCGCAGGTCGCGGCTGTGGGTGGTGAGCGTGAATCCACGCGGCCCCCACCATTGCGCGACTTCTTCCGGCAGCGTCCATGCTTCCCACACCGCGGCAAGCGGGGCGTCATAGACGCGGGTGAGGTTGATTTCGCTGGATCTATTTCTTGCGGCCATCACGATCTCCACGGGTTTTTGCCTGCAGGTAGGCGCCCAGCCGGTCGAGCTGCTCCTCCCAGGCCAGGCGGTAATGCTCCATCCAGTCCACCGCTTCGCGCAGTGGCGCGCCATTGAGTCGGCAGGGACGCCATTGCGCATTGCGTCCCTTGGTCACCAGCCCTGCCTGTTCCAGCACTTTCAGGTGCTTGGTCACCGCAGGCAGGCTCATGTCTTTCAGGAAGGGCTGCGCGATGTCGGACACGTTGGCCTCGCCGCGCGAGAGGCGCGCGAGCATGGCCCTGCGCGTGGGGTCGGCGAGGGCCGAGAAGGTGCGGCTGAGGGGGTCCTGCATTTCAATTCACCGGACGGTTAATTAACTTACAGGTTTAATATAGTCAGGATGGAGACTCGCGTCCAGCTGGACGACATACCAACTGGTCGGTTATGGTCCACGCCCGTGGCACAAGTGACTACCGTAAACAGGCCGGCTGCAGTCCGCGGCAGTGCGCGCGTCGCGCTGCTGGATGCCGCACACAAGCTGGTGCGTCGGCAGGGCTGGAACGCCACCACGGTGGATCAGCTGTGTGCGCAGGCCGGCGTCACCAAGGGCGCGTTCTTCCACCACTTCGCATCCAAGGAAGCCCTTGGCGTGGAGGCCGCGCGGCACTGGTCGGCGGTGACAGGCGCCCTTTTTGCCAACGCTCCCTATCAGCGCCTGCGCGATCCGCTGCAGCGGATCTTCGGCTACCTGGATTTCCGCGCCACGCTGGCCGAAGGGTCGCTGGAATCCATCACCTGTTTCGCGGGCACCGCGGTACAGGAGGTTTATGCAACCTCCGAGGCCATGCGCGCGGCGCTCGGCGCGTCCATCACCAGCCACGCCGGACTGCTGGCCAGGGACTTCTCTGCAGTGATGGAACGATATCCACCGCGCGTGAAGGTGGGCGCGATGGACCTCGCCCTCTACACCCAGACAGTGCTGCAGGGTGGTTTCGTATTGGCCAAGTCCACCGGCGATCGCGCTGCGCTGCTGGATGCGATCAACCACCTGAAGATCTACCTGCGAATGCTGTTCAAGGAGAAGGACTGATGGGCACAGGAAGTTTCATCTGGTACGAGCTGATGACGCCTGAGCCGGATGCCGCCGCGCGGTTCTATGGTGCGGTGGTGGGCTGGAGCGTATCTGCGCAAGGCGCGGTCCTGCCCGATGGCAAGGATTACCGCATGATCCTGCGCAGCGACGGCGGTTCCGCCGGCGGCATGCTGCGCCTCTCTGCGCACATGCAGCAGCAGGGCGCCATGCCCCGCTGGCTGCCATACATCGAAGTGGACGACGTTGCTGCCACTACGCACGCCATCGAATCCGATGGCGGAACCACGTGGATGCGCACGGAGCTGCCGGTCGGCCAGATCGCGATGGTCGGTGACCCGCTGGGCACACCCTTCTACGTGATGAAGCCCGTGCCGCCGCCGGATCGGCCCAATGCCAAAAGTGATGTGTTCGATCCGAAGGCGCCGCAGCGCGTGCGCTGGAACGAACTGGCCTGTGCTGAGCCGGGCCGTGCGAAACAGTTCTATGCCCGGCACTTCGGCTACCGCTTCGACGAGGTGATGCCGATGGGGCCATTGGGCGACTACTGTTTCATGGACCACGACGGAGTGCGCGTGGGCGCCATCATGCAGAAGTCGCAAGCCGCGCCGGCTGCAGGCTGGGTGCCTTACTTCGGCGTGGCGTCCGCCGCGGCTTCAGGCCGCGCCATCCAGGCGAACGGCGGCCGCCTGACGCAGGAGCTGCACCAGGTTCCCGGCGGTGACTGGGTGGCTGTTGCCACCGACCCCGCGGGAGCGGTTTTTGGCATTTCCGGCCCGAAGGGCGAATAAGGAGTTCAGGATGAACAGTTTCGCAAACAACGTGCGCGTGTCGCTCTGGTATGACCACGACGCCGCGGAGGCCGCGGCCTTCTATGCCCGCACGTTCCCGGACAGCGCGGTGGGTGCTTCCCAGACAGCGCCGGACGACTATCCCAACGGGCGCAAGGGCGATGTGCTGGTGGTGGAATTCACCGTGATGGGCATCCCCTGCGTGGGCATCAACGGTGGCCCCGCGTTCAAGCACAACGAGGCGTTCTCGTTCCAGGTGACTACCGGCAACCAGGCAGAGACCGACCGGTTCTGGAATGCCATCGTGGATAACGGCGGCCAGGAAAGCCAGTGCGGGTGGTGCAAGGACAAATGGGGCATCTCCTGGCAGATCACGCCGCGTGTGCTGACGGACAGCCTGGCCCACCCCGATGCGGCGCTCCGCCAGCGCGTGTTCGCCGCCATGATGAAGATGCGCAAGATCGATATTGCCGCCATCGAGGCAGCACGCCGGGGCTGAGGCGGTTCCGCCAGTACGCGCGCGCTATATAATTCGGTCCCCGGTTGCTGACGGATCCGGGGTCCCCTCTGTTTCTTTCAGGATACTGTCACCATGTCCACACGCATCGGCTTTGCGCCGGCCGTACTGTCCCTGTTCGTGCTGGCGGGCTGCGGGTCCGGGGCAGGTGAACAGGCTGGCGCGCCTCCGCCAATGGAGGTCAGCGTCGCAACTGTCCCGGAGCGCGAGATCACCGAGTGGGACGAATACACCGGCCGCCTCGAGGCGGTGGAGTCGGTGGAGATCCGCCCGCAGGTCTCAGGCTACCTGCAGCAGGTGAATTTCGATGAAGGGCGCGACGTAAGGAAGGGCGACGTGCTGTTCGTCATCGACCCGCGCCCGTTCCAGGCCGAGCTGGATCGCGTGCAGGCCGAGGTGGAGCGTGCGCGGACAGCTGCCACGCTGGCCGGGACCGATCTGGTGCGCGCCGAGAAGCTGCTTTCCACCAGGGCAATGTCCCAGGAAGAATACGATCAGCGCAAGGCCGCGCATGTCAGTGCCATGGCTGCCGTGAAGGCTGCCGAGGCCGGTGTGGAAGTAGCGCGGTTGAACCTTGCGTATACACGCGTCATTTCGCCCATCTCGGGCCGCGTCGGGCGCGCCGAAGTGACAGTGGGCAACCTGGTGTCGGGCGGGCAGGGCGGTGCGGCCACCCGGCTGACCACGGTGGTATCGCTGGCTCCCATGTATGTGTATTTCGAGGCCGCGGAGCGCGACTACCTCAAGTACATCGACCTGGCGCGCAGCGGCGAGCGGCCGCTTTCGCGCGAGCACGCCAACCCGGTGGTGATGGCCCTGGGCAACGAGACCGAATACAGCCACCAGGGCTACATGGATTTCGTGGACAACCGCGTCAACGCCAGCACCGGGACGCTGCTCGGCCGCGCCGTGTTCCCCAATCCAGACCGCTTCCTCGTGCCGGGCATGTTCGTACGCGTGCGGCTGGCAGGTACCAGCACCTACAAAGGTGCGCTGATCAACGACCGTGCCATCCTCACCGACCAGGACCGCCGCTACGTGCTGGTGGTGGGTGAGGGCGACAAGCTGGAGTACCGCGCCATCACCACCGGGCCCATGGTCGATGGCCTGCGAGCGGTGCGCGAGGGCCTCAAGCCCGGCGAGCGCATCATCGTCAATGGCCTGCAGCGGGTACGTCCCGGCATGGTGGTGACGCCGCGCATGGTGCCGATGGAGGGCGAGCAGTCCGCGCAGGCCGCGCCCGCTCCGGCGGCTGCGGAATGACGGCGACAAGCACATGAAGTTCGCCCATTTCTTCATCGACCGCCCGATCTTCGCGGCGGTGCTGTCCATCATCATCTTCCTGGCCGGGCTGCTGTCCCTGCAGGTGCTCCCGGTGAGCGAGTATCCGGAAGTGGCACCGCCGTCAGTGGTTGTGTCCACCGCCTATCCGGGCGCCAGCCCGGCAGTGGTGGCCGAGACTGTCGCCGCGCCCCTGGAGCAGGCCATCAATGGCGTCGAGAACATGCTCTACATGTCCTCGCAGGCTTCCTCCTCCGGCGCACTCTCCGTCACGGTCACCTTCAACATCGGCACCAACATCGACCTGGCGCAGGTGCAGGTGCAGAACCGCGTGGCGCAGGCGCTCACCAAGCTGCCCGAAGACGTGCGCCGCATCGGCGTCAACACGGTCAAGAGCAATCCGAACATCACCATGTTCGTGCAGCTGGTCTCTCCCAACGGCCGTTACGACCTGAAATACCTGCGCAACTACGCGGAGCTGCAGGTGCGCGACACGCTGGCCCGCATCCCGGGCATGGGCCAGGTCGAGACATTCGGTGGCGGACCCTACGCCATGCGCGTGTGGCTCGATCCGCAGCGCGTTGCCGCGCGCAACATGACAGCCGGCGATGTGGTGGCTGCCATCCGGGAACAGAACGTGCAGGTTGCCGCCGGCGTCGTGGGCTCGCAGCCGATGACGCAGGGCGTGGACCAGCAACTGCTGCTCAATGCCTATGGTCGCCTGGCCTCCGAAGAGGAGTTCGGCGACATCATCATCAAGACCGGCGAGCGGGGCGAGCTCACCCGGCTGCGCGACGTGGCGCGCATCGAGCTGGGCACGTCCGAATACGGCATCCTCGGTTACCTGGACGGCATGCCGGCGGTGGCCATCGCAATTTTCCAGGCGCCCGGTTCCAACGCACTGGAGCTGGCCGACAACGTGCGCGCGACGATGCAGGATCTCTCGCGCAACTTTCCCGAGGGCGTCGAGTACCGTGTGATCTACGACCCCACGCAGTTCGTCCGCCATTCCATTGACGCGGTGGTCGAGACACTGATCGAGGCACTGCTGCTGGTGGTGCTCGTGGTGGTGCTGTTCCTGCAGACCTGGCGCGCTTCAATCATCCCGCTGCTGGCGGTGCCCGTGTCCATCGTGGGCACGTTTGCCGTGCTGCACCTGCTCGGCTTCTCCATCAACACGCTGTCGCTGTTCGGGCTGGTGCTGGCCATCGGCATCGTGGTGGACGACGCCATCGTCGTGGTGGAGAACGTGGAGCGCAATATCGCCGATGGGCTGTCCCCGCGCGACGCCACGTTCAGGGCCATGGACGAGGTCAGCGGTCCCATCATCGCCATTGCACTGGTGCTGACCGCGGTATTCGTCCCCATCGCCTTCATCGGCGGGCTCACGGGCAGCTTCTACCGGCAGTTCGCCATCACCATCGCCATCTCGACGCTGATCTCGGCGTTCAATTCCCTGACCCTGTCGCCGGCGCTGGCGGCGGCGCTGCTGAAGCCGCATGACGCGCCGAAGGACCTCTTCACGCGCTTCCTCGACCGCACCGGTGGCTGGGTGTTCCGGCCCTTCAACCGTTTCTTCACGCGCGCCTCCGGCAACTACAGCCGGGGAGTGGGGCGCGTGCTGCGCAAGTCTGCCGTGGCCATTGCCGTCTATGTCGGTCTGCTGCTGCTGGGCGGCCTGGCGCTGATGCGCGTGCCCGGTGGCTTCGTGCCCGTACAGGACAAGGACTACATCATCGCCTTCGCGCAGCTGCCTGATGCCGCCACCCTCGAGCGAACCGAGGAAGTGATCAAGCGCATGTCGGACACCCTCGCGCAGGAGGAGGGCGTGGAGGCAGTGATCGCGTTCTCCGGCATGTCGGTCACGGCGGGCTTCGGGATCGCCTCCAACAGCGGTGTGGTGTTCGCCACGCTGGAGCCGCGGGCCGGCCGCGCCGGTGACCGCTCCGCCAACGAGATCCTTGCCGCTGTGCAGGGCAAGCTGTCCGCCATCGAGGACGCGTTCGTGGGCGTGGCACCGCCGCCGCCGGTGGAGGGCATGGGCACGCTGGGTGGATTCAAGATGCAGATCCAGGACCGCAGCTCGCTGGGCTACCAGGAGCTGAACCGGGTGCTGCAGGAATTCGTGGCTGCCGCCAACCAGACGCCGGGGATCACCGGCGTGTTCTCCAACTACCTGGTGAACGTACCGCAGCTTTACGCCGACATCGATCGCGAGAAGGCCAAGCGCGAGAACGTTCCGCTGGCCAACATCTTCGAGGCCCTGCAGGTATACCTGGGTTCGCTGTATGTGAACGACCTGAACCTCTTCGGCCGCAGCTACCAGGTGATCGCGCAGGCCGATGCGGATTTCCGTGCGCGCAAGGAGCAGGTGCTCGACCTGAAGACCCGCAATTCGGAGGGCGGGATGGTGCCGCTGGGTTCGGTGATGACGGTGAAAGACAGCTTCGGGCCCGACAGCGTCACGCACTACAACGGCTACCTGGCCGCGGACATCAATGGCCAGGCGATGCCCGGAACCAGCTCCAGCTCGGCGCTGGATGCGCTGGAGAAACTCGCCCGCGAGCAGCTGCCGGCAGGCGTCTCGTTCGAATGGACCGACCTTTCCTACCAGGAGATCCTGGCGCGCGGCAGCTCCACCTTGATCTTCCCGCTGTGCGTGCTGCTGGCCTTCCTGGTGCTGGCGGCCCAGTACGAAAGCTGGACCCTGCCGCTGGCGGTGATCCTTATCGTGCCCATGTGCATCGTGTCTGCGCTCACAGGCGTGTGGCTGGTGGGTGGCGACAACAACATTTTCACCAAGATCGGCTTCCTGGTGCTGGTGGGGCTGGCATGCAAGAACGCCATCCTGATCGTGGAGTTCGCCGTGCACCTGGAAGAGCGGGGACGCAGCCCGTTCGATGCCGCGGTGGAGGCCTGCCGGCTGCGGCTGCGGCCCATCATCATGACCTCGCTGGCTTTCATCATGGGCGTGGTGCCATTGATGCTGTCCAGCGGTGCCGGTTCCGAGATGCGTCGCGCCATGGGCGTGGCGGTGTTCTCGGGCATGCTCGGCGTGACGTTCTTCGGCTTGTTCCTGACACCCGTTTTCTTCGTGCTGATCCGCGGCTTCGTGAAGCGCCGGAGGGAGGCTGCCCATGCTGCGGCTTGATGACATGGCTCGCACCGCAATGCTGCTGTGCTCAGCACTGCTCGTGGCCGCCTGCGCGGTGGGACCGGACTACCGCGAGCCGCAGACTGACGTGGACGGACAATTCGATGCCGCCTCCCTGCTTGAGGGTGGCGGCCAGGGTGAGATCGAGCGCGAGTGGTGGCGGCAGTTCGCGGATCCCGTGCTCGATGAGCTGGTCGACACCGCGGTGAAGAACAACCGCGACGTCGCCGCGGCCACGGCACGGCTGCGCGAGGCGCGGGCCTTGCGTCGCGAGCGCTTGTTCGATTTCCTGCCCAGCATCACCGGCAAGGCCAGCTACAGCGACGTGCGCCAGAGCGCCGCCGGCACTCCCGGCGTTCCTCCGGGCACGCCGGTGGATCGCGACTACCAGATGTATGACGCCGGCTTCGACGCCGGCTGGGAGCTGGACCTCTTCGGGCGCGTGCGTCGCGCCAACGAATCCGCGCGGGCGGCGGCCCAGGCGGCGGCGGCCGCACGCAACCAGGTCGTGCTGTCGGTGATCGCCGAGGTGGCGCGCAACTACTTCGAACTGCGCGGCGTGCAGAGCCAGCTGGAAGTGGCGCGCACCAATGCCGAGACGCAGTCCCGCGCACTGGAAGTGGTGAATGACCGGCTGGAGGCCGGCCGCGGCACCGCCCTGGATACGGCCCGGGCAACGGCACAGGTGGAGAGCACGCTGGCCAGCGTGCCGCCGCTCGAAGCAGCCGTCGACCGGGCCATGCGGCGCATCGCAGTGCTCACGGGCCAGCAACCGGGCGCGCTGGACCTCACGCTCACCGACATCCGCGCGCTGCCCGCGATGCCGGCGAACATCCCGCTTGGAACGCCGGAGGCGCTGCTGCGCCGCCGTCCCGATATCGCGGCGGCCGAGCGGCAGCTCGCAGCGGCCACCGCCGCCATCGGCGTGCAGGTCGCGGACCTGTTTCCACGCATCAGCATCGACGCCAGCATCGGGCTCTCCGCGCCGACGTTTGCCCAGCTGGATGATTCCGGCAACGACCGCCGCAGTTTCGGGCCCTCGCTGAGCTGGGGCCTGCTGGATTTCGGCCATGTGTACCAGCGCATCCGTGCGGCCGATGCGCGCAGCGCCGAAGCGCTGGCGACGTATGAGCAGACTGTGCTGCTGGCACTTGAGGAAACCGAGAACGCACTTTCGGATTTCGCACGGGAACGACGTCGGCTCGAACACCTGACGCGTGCCGCCGAGGCCAGCCGCGAGGCCGCCGACCTGGCCACGCAACGGTTCGAGGGTGGGGTATCCGACTTCCTGGCGGCCCTCGATGCCTATCGCACGTCCCTGGAGGCCGAGGACCAGCTGGCCATCAGCCGCACGCGGGCTGCCACTGCGCTGGTGACCCTCTACAAGGCCCTTGGCGGAGGCTGGGAGATCGCGCCGCGGGAATGATGCGCGATGTGACTTAAGGCTTATTTTTCTCCGGCCGCGTCACGGCGCTGGTGCCGCCGACGTATCCTGCACCCACGATGTCCCGCAAGAAAAAGCACCAGCCGCGCGTCCAGGAAGTCGACCTCGAGGCCACTGCAGAGTTGCCATTGATGGACTTCGGCGCGCCTGCCCCTGATCCCGCCGAGTCCACCGGCGATGGGGTGGCAGATGGTGCCACCGACACTTTCCTCGCCCTGGCCATGCCAGAGGTCGTCCCCGATCTGACCGACAGCCTGCGCGAAGTCGAAACCAGCCTGATGCGCAAGACCGAGCGCCTGCGTGAACTGGAGGGGCAGCTGGCTGCCGCGGAGGCGGAGCGCAGTGCGGCGCTGGAGCTGGTCGAGCGCACCCGCAGCCAGACCCAGGCGCTCATCGATGAGGAACGTGCGACGGCTGCCCGCACGGCCGAAGGGATTTCCCGTCGACTCGCCACGGCCGAGCAGTCACTGGCGCTGGCACAGGGTGCCAGGACTGGCGACATCGAGGAGTTGCGGCGACGCGCCGAGCGCCAGGCCGAGGCGCTGCGCCACACGCAGGGCATCCGCGGCGTGTTCGATGCCATGCTGGCCGAACGCGAGGAGCAGGTTGCGGCGCTGGAGTCGCGCCACGCGGCTGATCTTGCAGGCAGCAAGGCGCAGGTTGCCGCGCAGATGCAGGAAGCGGCCGCGCGCGAGGCCGCACTTGCAGCGGAGCTGGAATCCCTGCGCAGCGCCACCACCGCCCGCGAGGTGGAGCTTGAAGCCCGCCTGCAGGAGCGCGACGCCGAACTTGCGACGGCCCGGCAGCAGCTGGAGGCCGCCGCTGCAAGGGAACAGCAGCTGGCCGGAGAGGCTGAGGCGCAAAGCGCGCTGGTCGCCCGCCAGGAGTCCGAGCTCGCCGAACTGCGTGCCAACGAGGAGGCGGCCGCTGCCGCCGTGCAGATGTTCGCGCAGCAGCAGGAGCGCCTGCGCGCACTCGAGGGCGAACTGGTCGCAGCACGCGAGCGCGCGACCAGCCTCGAGTCCGAACTGCGTGCCGCGCGCGAGCGCATCGAGCGGCTGCAGACCGATGCGCGTGCAAGCGCCTCGCTGCTGGGTAACCTGCAGCAGAACATCGCCCGCTTGGGCAAGGAAGAAGCCGGCGCGAGGCCGGCCCTGAAAGTGGTTGGCGGTACCGACCAGTTGCCACAGCGCTTCCTGGTGAGCGAGGAAGGCAGCCAGCGGCATGAACTGGCTCGTCGCAGCACCATTGGCCGCACGCCCGAGAACGACATCCAGATCGACGCCAACTTCGTCAGCCGCCGGCATGCAGTCATCCTCGGCAGTCCACAGCACTGCATCATCGAGGACCTGGAAAGCGTGAACGGTGTGCAGGTGAACGGCCGGCGCGTGACGCGCCATTTCCTGCGCGACGGCGATGTGGTGACGATCGGCAGGACTACATTCCGTTTCCAGGAATCCTCGCAGTAGGAATCCTCTGACACCGGGCAAGGGACTGCTTCACACCCGCATGTGACATATCACGTCGAAACAGGGATGCAGGACGCAGTTTCGTTGAAGACTCCAACCGCCCGCGGCGGCGTTGCCGAGAATCTCCGTCCAGATGATCAGGCACGGGACGGCCATGCAATCAATCCAGCCGCGCTGGCGGGCAAGAACAGGGAGCCTCTTCACCTGGCGTCCCGGCATCGCCTGGCAGCTCGCGGTGGCCTTCATCGGCGTTGGCGCGCTGGCAGCGGTTGCCAACTTCACCGTCCAGCGCACCATCTCTGTCACCACGACGCGCGTGGTGCCTGCCGATCCAGCCGCACCTTCCGCGGCACTTGTTCCCGAGACCCTCGCCCGGCCGGGCCGATCCACGGCGCGCGCGCTGCTCGTGTTGCAGCGGTTCCAGGATGCGGTGGAAGCGGCCGAGCGGGCGGGCAGCCCGGAGCGCATCGAGCGGGTGCGCGCCGCCGCGGCTGATCTGCGCGGCATCCTGGTCGCGGTGCACGGGGCTGATGCGGCCCCACGGGTGGACCAGGCATTACGCTCGGGCCTGAAGCTGGTGGAACTTGCCGCTGCCAGGCGGACGCGTTTCGGGCAATTCACCGCCGCGCTGGCCGATGTCGATGCACGCCTGCAGGAATCGCTCGACAAGGCCTGGAAGATTCTCGGCCGCGTGGTGGCACGGCAGGCCCTGATCGACCTGGACGGACAGCTGAAGGCATTGCGGCAGCAGGCGCTGGAACTGCGCGACCAGCCTCTGTCTATACCGGTTGCCCGCGCACTCTCGCAGCTGGAAGACCAGTTCGCCACGACACTGGGGCGCAATGAAAGCGGGTTGAAGCGCAGCCTGGGGCGCGAAGCCTACGAGCAGACTGCCGATGACCTGCTGCGCATCCGCGGCCTGCGCTTGCAGCTTGTCGACCTGGATGGCGCACTGACAGGCACCAGGTCCAGGCTGCTGGCTGACCTCGACGTGCTGCGCGGGCAGTTGTCCAACCCTCCGGCCACGACGGCACCACTGCTGCTGTCACCGGCACAGCGGACGCGCGTCCCGGTCTTTCTTGCGCCTCCGGCCGGGGCGCCCGCCGCACGCATGCCCATGCCATGGGACCCGGTGCTGGGTGTCACCACACGCCAGCAGGCAAGGCAGGAGGGCATCACCCGCGGCACACTGGCCTGGCTGTCCGTAGCCGTGCTCCTGCTGTTGCTGGCGGTGTCGGCCGCAACAGTGCTGAGCATCCTGCGACCCGTGCGGCGCCTGATCGACGCCAGCCAGCGGATTGCTCAGGGCGACTCCCAGGTACGCGTGCCGCGCGCCGGCAGCCGCGAACTGGATCGCCTGGGTACGGCCTTCAACGAGATGGCCGCGAACCTGCAGACCGCGCAGTCCATCGCGCGCACCTACCAGCAGAGCCTGGAGGCGCGCGTGGTCGAACGCACCCGCGAACTGCAGCACCTGGCCGAACATGATGCGCTCACCGAGCTGCCCAATCGCCGCCAGCTGTTCCAGCGCGTGGCGCAGCTGCTGGAGGCCAGCGATCGGGAGCATCGAAGCGTGGGCCTGTACTTCCTTGACCTGGACAACTTCAAGAACATCAATGACGGCATGGGCCATGGGTTCGGCGACCAGGTGCTGGTGGCCATCGCTGCGCGCCTGCGCGAGGCGGTGGGCGACCGCGGCATGGCCGCGCGCTTCGGCGGCGATGAGTTCACCGTGCTGGCACAGGCGGACAAGGATGATCCGGGTTCCCTGCACGCCATGGGCCAGTCATTGCTGCATGCCTTCGGCAAGCCACTGCTCATCGACGACCGCGAAGTGCTGGTCAGCGTCAGCGTGGGTGCGGCCTTCCATCCGGAACATGCCGACACGGCAGAGTCGCTGTTGCGCGCTGCGGATGCGGCGCTGTTCCGGGCCAAGGCACTGGGTCGCCGCCAACTCGTGGTGTTCACGCCTGACCTGGTCGAGGCCGCGGCGCAACGTTTCGCCACCGAGCAGGGATTGCGCCAGGCAGTGGAGCGCGGTGAGCTGCACCTTGTGTTCCAGCCGGAGATCGACGTCGCCACGCTGCGGGTCGAAGTCGCCGAGGCGCTGTTGCGATGGCGAACGGCCGATGGGCGGGTAATTTCGCCCGACCAGTTCCTGCCCGTGGCCGAGGAGTCCGGACTCATCATCGAGATCAGTGACTGGGTGATGAAGACGGCCATTGCCACTGCGGCGCGCTGGCGCGACCAGGGCATGGGAGACATGCGCGTTGCAGTGAACGTGTCGCCGCGCCAGCTGTTCGATGCGCGGTTTCCCGACCGCGTCGGCCGGCTTCTGCAGGAACATGGGCTGCCACCCGGCCAGCTGGAAGTGGAGCTCACGGAGTCGGTGCTGCAGACCGGTCCCGGCATCATCGACGGGCTGCACCGGCTGCGGGAGATGGGAGTGGCGGTGGCGCTGGATGATTTCGGCACCGGCTTTTCCTCGCTGGCCTCCCTGGAGCAGTTGCCGCTGGACCGGGTGAAGCTGGACCGCAGCCTGGTGGCGGGAATCGACCGCAGCGGCCGCTCCGCCGCCATCGCCAGTGCCATCATCGCCCTGTGCCGGGACATCGGCGTGAAGATCACCGCCGAGGGCGTGGAACGCAGCACGCAACTGGCCGTGCTGCGCGACAGTGGCGTCGTGCTGCAGGGCTATCTGCTGGCGCAGCCGCAGGGGGAGGCCGCACTGGGCGAGGCGGTGCGACTGCTGCCGGCGAGGCTGGAGTCCCTGCTGTTGTCCGCGGGCGCATCCGCCGGGCGGACTGGCAGGTCCGCCAGCATCACGGATATTTCCGAGACCCAGCGCCATCGCAGGCTGTCGGCCGGCGCATCCGGTGGCCGCATTCTCTAGCACATCCGCGCGCGGCTGACGTACGGGCCACTCCGACAGACAATCCGGCGTGCGCGCGGGTAAGCTGCGCGCAGCATGTTGATGTCCGGCCCACGCGGCGCTGTCTGGGTGCCATCTCTTTTCTGCCTGCTGTTCCTGGCCGGCTGCGCGGCCACGGCAGACAGCGCATACGAAGAACCCGAGCCTTACATGCTCCTCGAGGCGCAGGCAGCAGGGCAGGCTGACCCCCAGCCCGCCGCCGAAGAGGCTTCGCTTGAAGTGGAGGGCGAGGTTCCGCTGGCCGTGGCGGAATCGGCGGCCGAAGAGCTGCCCGCCGAGGAGCTGGCCGATATCACCATCGAGGCGGAGGCACCGGGCAGGGATGAGGTCATCCGTACGCTCGTGGTCGAGGCGGAGGCGCTGCTGCGCGACGTACCGCTCCAATACCTCTTCAGCGGCAAGGGCAAGAAGGAAACCCTGCGCGGCCGACCAGTGATCTTTGCACTGTGGAGCGAGGCGCAGCAGGACTGGACCCTCGCGCATGTGGAGATCCCGCGTCCCCCCGTGAACTGGAAGCCGGGACGCAAGCCCCTGCCGTTCGTGATGCGCACCCCCGGCATCGACGCCAGGCACGTGAAGGGCACCGGGGCGGAAAGGCTGATGTTCTCCTTCTCCCGCGAGGGCGAGCCGCTGAAGGTCTATGGCCGGAAGTTTCCGGTCTTCGACAGCGCGCTGATCAAGAAGAAGCGCTGGCGCGAAGTGGTGGATAAGGCACAGCCCATCGTGTACCTGCCGTTCACCGAAGACACCTTCGATCCCCTGCTGGTGGCAGCCGGCCGCGATTTCCTGCAGGCCACCGCGCAGCAGGCGGTCGATGAGCTGCGGGCCGCGGAGGTTCCCAGTGCTGCCTATCCCGGCATGCTGCTGGCCGACGTGGTGCCCACCCGGCTCATCACCGCACTGGCCGTGATCGAGCAGACCGATGACACGGAGTACACCAACCGCGGCGCCGAGGCGTTCAACCAGGTGCTCAGCCAGTACGGGCTCAAGCGCGAGGAGGCGTACCGTTACAGTGTCTCCAGCGCTTCGGCGCTGGGTCCGATGCAGTTCACCAATCGCAAGGGCAATGGCACCTATGCACTGGTTGTGCGCCGTTGCCCCCGTGCGCGCATCGACCCCGACTTCGAACGCGGCGCCACCAACCTGCTCAATGCCATGAAGGCGGCGATCTGCCTGCTCGACATCGAGCTGGGCCAGATGCGCAAGGACATCCGCGAGGCCTACCGGGACAATCCCATGGTGCTGGGCATCTTCCCCGTGGCGGCCTACAACGGTGGCCCGCGCAATGTGACACGCCTCTACAACGTGGTGAAGCGGGCCAAGGTGGGACTCACCGAACTGAGCCGGGTGGGCGAGCAGCCACTGGAAAAACCCGTGGCCTGCCCCTGCCTCTGGAAGCAGGATGCAAAGGGCATCCGGCCGGTGGCCATACCCCGCTACAACAACGAGAACCGCTGGTACATCGAGAAGTACCAGAGCCTGCTGGCGCTGGTGGAGTAGGCCATGGAAGAGCCGGGCAGCGGAAAGACACCATTCGCAAGGCTCGCAACCCAACTGGACTATCCGCTGTACGTGGTGACAACCGCCGTGGGCGAAGAGCGCTCCGGCTGCCTGATCGGCTTTGCCACCCAATGCAGCATCCACCCACCGCGCTTCCTGGCCTGCCTGTCGAAGAAGAACCACACCTACCGGCTCGCGCTGCGTGCCACCCTGCTGGCGGTGCACGTGGTGGAAAAGCAGCACAAGGACATCGCCGAGTTGTTTGGCGGCGAGACGGGGGATGAGATCGACAAGTTCGCACGCGTGCAATGGCGCCAGTTGCATGGCGTACCCGTGCTCGATGCCTGCGATCGCTGGTTCGCAGGCAAGGTGCGGGAGCGGATCGACCTGGGCGACCATGTCGGATTCCTGCTCGAGCCCATCGACTTCGAAGCCGACGAGGCATCCGGGCAGCTCACCTTCCAGCAGGCCCGCGACATCGAGGCCGGTCACAAGCCCTAGCCGCGCTGGCCGGGAACTTCAGTCTTCGAGCTTCTCCCGCAGGGCCATGGCTGCAGCGGGATTGCGGTGTTTGGCACCGCTGATGACGAACAGATACACATCGCGCAGGCCCGCCCTGGCGACGCGCTCCGGCACGCAGGTGAGCGCCTTTGTGGGGGAGCCTTCGGCAATCGCCCTGGCCTGTCGTGCCCAGCGGGTGAGGGCGGCCGCAGGATAGCCGCGCTGCTCCTGGTCGATGGTGCCCATCAGCCGCAGGTACGCAAAGCCTGCCGTCGCGTCGGCGATCAGCGGATAGCTGGCGTCGCCCGCCAGCACGATTGCCACCCCATGCCGGCGCGCCAGTTCCACGAATTCCGGCACCGCGAAGCTGGCATGCCGCACTTCGATGGCATGGCGGAGCCTGCGTCCTTCATGCGTGCCAGGGAGTGAGGAAAGGAAGGCCTCGATCTCGTCGGCCACGAAGGGTTTGGTCGGGGCCAGCTGCCAGTTGATGGGCCCGAGCTTCGCGCCCAGCCGCAGCAGTCCGCTGTCGAGGAAGCGCTGGATGGACGGGCCGGCGGTGGCCAGGTCGCTGCGGTTCGACGCGAAGCGCGGACCCTTTACCGCGAAGACAAAATCATCGGGTGTCTCGTCGTGCCAGCGCTGGTAGGTGGCCGGCTTCTGCATGCCGTAGAAGGTGGAGTTGATCTCCACCGCGCTGAGCTTGCCGGCCATGAAGGCCAGCTCGCGCCGCTGTGCGAGGCCAGGTGGATAGAACAGCCCGCGCCAGGGCGCAAAGCTCCAGCCACCTACGCCGACGAAGATCCTGCCCGCCGCCATGCGGGCATGGTCGGTCATTTGCCGGCGCGTCCGATGGCCAGCTCGAATGATCCAACCGGCAGGTCCCCGAGCGAGCGCAGTTCGCAGCTGCCGCCATCCGACCAGCAGTAGCGTACCCGTGCGGCATCCGGCAGGGCGGCGCGACTCACCGCGATGCGACTGCCCTGCTTTTCTGCCTCGGCGGATACGCAGCTCGCGGCAGTTGCGCCGCAGAGGATGAACCCGGCGACCCGCGGCCGCGCCGCATCGGTGGCCGGCAGGGGCGGCAAAAATTCCAGTTCGATGGTATCGGCGCGCAGCGCCACCAGGCGGGGCACGACGCCATCGGCCGGAGTCCGCGTCTCCAGCGCGCGTGCGACCTGCGCCACGCGCTGGGCAACCGCGAACTTGCGGCGTGGGTGGATGTCCGTATCGTCCCCAAGGTCCTGCGTCGCCACGAGGCCAACTGAATCATCGCGCAAGGCCACCTGCTGCTGCACATGCCGCAGCATGGCCCAGCCGGATTCCGTCGGCGCCTGCGACACCGTGCCGTAGTTGGGCAGCTGGACCACGATGAAGGGCATCTGGCGCCCGAAGTGCCGGCGCCAGTCGCTGATGAGCCCGGTGAGCAGGGGTTCGTACTGGCTGGCCTTGTCCACATTGGATTCCCCCTGGTACCAGATCACGCCCGTGGGGGCGAGTGGTGCCAGCGGCGCGATCATGCCGTTGAACATGCCGGTGACGCCTTTCACGCTCTCCCATGGTGCCCGCGGCGGATAGCCGGTTTCCTTCGGCACGATGCGGTACTTCCATCCCTCGCCCAGCGCCAGGAATTCGCCATTGTCGAAACGGATTCCCACATCGGCCTGTGGCCCGAGCAGGCCGCCGGCCTCGTACGTGCTCGTGACCATGGCGCTCACCTGGTTGGGGCCGGCACGCAGCACACCGGGCTCCAGGCGGTATTCGCGGCGAGTGCCGTAGCCGAAGGTGTTGGCGACAAACTTCCCGTTCACCCAGGTGGTATCCACTTCGTCCACGCGACCGAGGATGAGGCTCGCGCCGCGACGGCTCTGCTCCTCCGTGAGCGTGAATGTGCTCGAATACCACAGGCTGCCGGTGAAGGCTGCGAGGCGTGCATCCGGATACGTGCGCCAGTCGCGCAGCGGTGCTTCCTGCCAGCCACGCCCTGCGAGCACGCCCTGTTCCCACACCGCGCCCTCGCTGGAACTGGCATGCCACCATTGCACCCAGTCCTGCGCGAAGGCGAGTTCGGCCTTGCGGCGATCCGCGCGGTATTGCCGCAGCAGGTCGACCTGGTGCCGGTAGTCGCGCGACGTGGCCAACTGCTGCTCGCTCATCCACGGTTCGATGGCTGATCCGCCCCAGGAGGCATTGATCACGCCGATCGGCATCCCGGTATCAGCCAGCCGCTGCCGGGCAAAGAAATAGCAGACCGCGGAGAAGCTGCGGATCTGGTCGGGTCCGGCGGGCAGCCACGCCGTCTTGGTCTGGAAGGAATCCGCGGCCTGCAGCGCGGTCTGCTGGCGCACCTGCAGCAGCCTGATGGAAGCCTGGCCCTGCAGGGTTTCTGCCGGCTGGTCAGTGGACATGCCGACCGTGAATTCCATGTTGGACTGGCCGGAACACAGCCAGACCTCCCCGGCAAGCACCTGGTCGAGCCTGGCGGTTTCACCCTCGCCGTTGTCCAGCACGATGGTGTAGGGGCCGCCGGCCGCCAGCGGTGCAATCTCGCGCCGCCACTGGCCGCGGGCGTTGCTGCTCAGGTCGTATTCGCGGCCATCGACCGAAAGCTTCAACCTCTGGCGCGGTGCGGCGTTGCCGCTGAGTGTCAGCGGCTGGCCATGCGGCACCACCATGCCCGGGCCGAAGACATCCGCAAACCGCAGGGCTGGCAGCGCAGGCGCAGGCTGCACCTGCCCGATGCCGGGCGGCAGGGCCAGGATCATGGCCAGGATCAATCCATTGCGGCGGCGTCCATGCTGATCGTCTTTCATGGGCACCAAATGTACTACGCCGGTTGTGGCTGCGGACCCGGCTGGCACTGCGGGGCAGGCCAGGGTTACCCCGGGGTGGCTATAGTCATACGAATGACCCACGAGGGGCAGCCTTCTGGACCTGCACCGGACCGCTGTTCCAGCGGCATCCCCGGCGTCAGTGGCGTTGGCGGCGCGGCTGGTCCAAACTGCCGCTCTTCGCGTTGCAGATGATTTCCGGGGGAGCCATGGGCCTGGCCGTCGGCCTCGATGTTGGTACACAGGGCGTCAAGCTCGTTGCATACGATCCGCAGGAACGGCGTGTTCTCGCCACGCAGTCCAGGCCGCTGGAACTGATCGCCGGCGCAGATGGCACCCGCGAGCAGCGCGCGGAATGGTGGATCGATGCCATCCGCGCCTGCTTCGCCGGACTGGCGCCGCAACTGCGTCGCCGCGTCATTGCGTTGGGCGTTTCCGGACAGCAGCATGGATTTGTTCCCGTCGACAGCGCGGGCAGGGTGCTGGCGCCGGCCAAGCTCTGGTGCGACACCAGCACCCAGGCCGAATGTGACGCCATCATGGATGCCGCCGGAGGCCCGGCCGGCTGCATCGCACTGGCCGGCAATCCCGTGCTGGCCGGATACACCGCGTCGAAGCTGCCGTGGACGCGGCGGCACCGGCCCGAAGCCTATGCAGATCTGGCCACCATCCTGCTGCCGCATGACTACGTGAACTTCTGGCTCACCGGCGAGCGGTTCATGGAACATGGCGATGCCTCCGGCACCGGCTGGCTGGATGTGCGCTCGAGGCAATGGTCGCCCGGCATGCTGAAGGCCACCGACGCGCAGCGGGACCTCGGCGCCTGCCTGCCGCCGCTGGTGGCGGCGAACGCCTCATTCCCGTTGCTGCCGGCCATTGCCTCGGAGCTGGGACTGCCATCCGGCGTGCGCGTTGCGGCAGGCGGCGGCGACAACATGATGGCGGCCATAGGCACGGGCAACGTTGCCCCCGGGATGCTCAGCATGAGCCTGGGTACTTCCGGCACGCTGTTCACCTGTGCCGAGCGCCCGATAGTGGACGAGTCCGCCGGCTGGGCCGCATTCTGTTCGTCCACCGGCGGCTGGCTGCCGCTGATCTGCACCATGAACTGCACCGTCGCCACCGAGAACGTGGCGCATGCCTTTGGCTTCAGCAGCCGCGACGGAGATGCGGTGCTGGCCGGAACGCGCCCCGGCGCGGAGGGTCTGGGCATGCTGCCGTTCTTCAACGGCGAGCGCACACCCGACCTGCCGCGTGCGCGCGGCAGCCTGTACGGCCTGCAGCTGGCGAACTTCACCCGCGGCAATGTGTACCGCGCGGCCATGGAGGGCGCGACGTATTCCCTCCGCTACGGATTCGACGCACTGCGCGCGGCCGGGCTGGCCTTCGATGCCATCCGCCTCACCGGCGGCGGCAGCAACAGCGGCGCCTGGCGCCAGATGGTGGCCGATGTGTTCCAGCTGCCGGTAGAGGTGCCCGCACAGCCGGAGGGTGCCGCCTTTGGCGCGGCGCTGCAGGCGCTGTGGGCCTGCGCCTCCGACGGCAGCGCGGGCGCGCTGACCGGCCTGGTGCGCGAGCACGTGCAGACCGAGCCTGCGCTCGCGGCCCAGCCGGATCCGCATGCCGCCGGAGGCTACGCAGAAGCCTATCGCGAATTCACGCGGCAGCTCGACTTGGCGCGGCAGCTGTACTCCGGCGCGCCAGGCGGCAAGTAGCCCGTACACCTTCGTTCTTCCACCTTCAACAATTGAACAGGACCACTGCTTCCATGACCAAAGTTTTCATCGGCCAGCGCGAATACTTTCCCGGCATCGGCACGATTCCCTTTGAAGGTCGCACTTCGGACAATCCGCTGGCGTTCAAGGTGTATGAGGCCAACCGCCGCATCGGCGGCAAGACCATGGCCGAGCACCTGCGTTTTGCGGTGTGCTACTGGCACACCTTCACCAACGCCGGCCACGATCCATTCGGTCCGGGCACGCGCCGTTTCTCCTGGGAATCGGGCACACCGATGGCCACGGCCGAGGCACGCCTCGATGCCGCCTTCGAGTTCTTCACCAAGCTGGGCGTGCCGTACTACACCTTCCACGATGTGGACATGGCGCCAGACGCCGCGGACATCGCTGAATACGAGCGCAACCTGAAACACATGGTGGCGCTGGCGAAGGAGCGGCAGAAGGCCACCGGCGTGAAGCTGCTCTGGGCCACGGCCAACCTGTTCTCCCATCCGCGCTACATGAACGGCGCCGCCACCAATCCGGACTTCAACGTCGTGGCCCGCGCGGCCGTGCAGGTGAAGAACGCGCTGGATGCAACAGTGGAGCTGGGCGGGGAGCACTACGTGTTCTGGGGCGGTCGCGAGGGTTATGCCTCGCTGGTCAACACCGACATGAAGCGCGAGCTGGCGCACTTCGGCCGCTTCCTCACGCTGGCGCGCGACTACGGCCGCAGCATCGGCTTCAAGGGCAGCTTTTTCATCGAGCCCAAGCCGATGGAGCCCATGAAGCACCAGTACGACTTCGACAGTGCCACCGTGGCCGGCTTCCTGCGCGAGCATGGCCTCGCGCAGGACTTCAAGCTCAACATCGAGGCCAACCACGCGACGCTGTCGGGCCACACCTTCGAGCATGACCTGCAGGTGGCCGCCGACCACGGGCTGCTGGGCAGCATCGATGCCAACCGCGGCAACGCGCAGAACGGCTGGGATACCGACCAGTTCCCCACTGACCTGTACGACACCGTCGGCGCCATGATGGTGGTATTGCGCCAGGGCGGCCTGGTGGGCGGACTGAACTTCGACGCCAAGGCCCGCCGTGAATCCACGGACATGGAAGACCTGTTCATCGCCCATATCGGTGGCATGGACGCGTTTGCACATGGCCTGGAAGTGGCCCACGCCCTGCTCACGCAATCGCCCTGGGAACAGTGGCGCAAGGCTCGCTATGCCAGCTTCGATTCAGGCGCCGGGAACGATTTCGCCGCCGGCCGCCTCAAGCTCACCGATCTGGTTTCCCATGCCAGGCAGGCGGGCGAACCCCGCCAGACCAGCGGCGGGCAGGAGCGTTACGAGAACCTGCTGAACCAGTACCTGCTGCGCTGATGCGCGCCGCGCGATCAGCCCTGCTGCTTCTGGTGCTGGCGTTCACCGCCCTGGCGGTGCGCGCCGAGGATGGGTATGACCTGTGGCTGCGCTACAGGCCGCTGCCGGAGGCGCAGGCGCGGCAATACCGCCCCGTGGCAACGCAGCTGGTGATGGATGCCGCCACGCCAACCCGGGCCTCGGCCCGCGCCGAACTGCTGCGCGGGCTGGCTGGATTGCTCGGTCGCGCGCCACCCGTGCAGGAGCGGGTCACGCGCGCCGGGGCCATCCTCGCCGGCACCGTCACCGCGTCACCGCAGATCCGCCAGCTGGGACTCGACACGCAGTCGCTGGGCAGCGAGGGCTACCTGATCCGCAGCATGCGGGTGGATGGCAAGGCGGCCATCATCATTGCTGCAAATGATGATGCCGGCGTGCTCTATGGTGCCTTCCACCTGCTACGGCTGGTGCAGACCGGCCAGCCGCTGGCCAAACTGGATGTGCGCGAGGTGCCGCGCGTGCGGGTGCGTGTGCTGAACCACTGGGACAACCTCGACGGCCACGTCGAGCGTGGCTATGCCGGCGCCTCGATCTGGGACTGGTGGAAGCTGCCGGAATACGTGGACCCCCGCTACACCGACTATGCGCGTGCCAATGCCTCCCTCGGCATCAACGGCACCGTGCTCAACAATGTGAATGCCAACGCCACCATCCTCACCCCGCGTTACCTGCGCAAGGTGGCGGCGGTGGCGGGATCACTCAGGCCCTGGGGCATGCGTGTGTACCTGAGCGCACGCTTCAGCGCACCGGTGGAGATCGGTGGCCTTGCCACGGCTGATCCGCTTGACCCGGCAGTGCGTGCCTGGTGGCGCGCCAAGGCCGCGGAGATCTACCAGCTGATTCCGGATTTCGGCGGCTTGCTGGTGAAGGCCAACTCCGAAGGCCAGCCTGGCCCGCAGGACTATGGCCGCAACCATGCCGATGGCGCCAACATGCTGGCCGAGGCGCTGGCCCCGCATGGCGGCATCGTGATGTGGCGCGCCTTCGTGTACTCGCAGGACAACCCCGACGACCGGGCCAGGCAGGCCTACACCGAATTCAAGCCGCTGGATGGCAAGTTCCGCGACAACGTGCTGGTGCAGGTGAAGAACGGGCCCATCGATTTCCAGCCGCGCGAGCCCTTCAGTCCGCTGTTCGGCGCCATGCCGGGCACGCCGCTGATGATGGAGTTCCAGATCACCAAGGAATACCTGGGATTCGCCACCCACCTGGCCTACATGGGGGCGCTGTACGAGGAAACGCTGAAGATCGACACCCGCACGCGCGGCCCGGGCACGACGGTAGCGAAGGTGGTGGCGGGCGAGGTGGAAGGCCACGCGCTGACTGGCATGGCCGGGGTGGCCAATATCGGCACTGACCGCGACTGGTCCGGCTCCACTTTCAACCAGGCCAACTGGTATGCGTATGGAAGGCTGGCCTGGAACCCGGAAGGTTCCGCGCGGGCAATCGCGGAAGAATGGGCGCGCATGACCTTCTCGCTGGAAGATGCAGTCGTGCAGCCTGTGGTCAACATGATGATGGATTCCCACCAGGCCGTGGTGGACTACATGACCCCGCTGGGGTTGCATCACCTGATGGGCCGGGGGCATCACTACGGGCCCATGCCCTGGGACGCCTCGGGCCCGCGTGCGGACTGGACGCCGGTCTATTACCACCGCGCCGACCGCAATGGCATCGGCTTCGATCGCAGCATCACGGGCAGCAATGCGGTCGCGCAGTACGCGCCCCCGCTGGCCGCCGAATACGGCGACAGCAGCGCGGTCTCCGATGACTACCTGCTCTGGTTCCACCACCTGCCCTGGGACCACCGCATGCGTTCGGGACGCACGCTGTGGGAGGAACTGGTGGCGCATTACACGCACGGCGTGGCCGAGGTCGGCCGCCTGCGGCGCGAATGGGATGGCCTCAAGGGCCGCATCGATGCCGGGCGGCACGAAAAGACGGCTACCTTCCTCGCTGTGCAGCAGCAGGAGGCGCAGTGGTGGCGCGATGCCAGCATTGCCTACTGGCTGAGCCTCAACGGGCTGCCGATGCCGGCCGGCTACGCCCCACCACCACAATCGCTGGCCTGGTATCAATCCCTGTCGTTCCCTGACGCGCCGGGGAACTGAACATGCAGGGTGCACGCCGCATTCTCGCCTGCCTGGCCCTGCTGGCATCCTGCCTGGCCGGTGGTGCCGCGCCGCAGCCGCTGTGGCTGGATGCGAACCGCAGCTTCGAGTCGCGCGCTGCGGACCTGGTGTCACGCATGACGCTGGAAGAAAAGGTGGCGCAGATGCAGAACGCCGCGCCGGCGATCCCGCGCCTGGGCATTCCGGCCTACGACTGGTGGAACGAGGCATTGCACGGCGTGGCCCGCGCGGGAGAGGCCACGGTGTTCCCGCAGGCCATCGGACTGGCCGCCACCTTCGATGTGGATCTGATGGGCAAGGTGGCTACCGTCATCAGTGACGAGGCGCGGGCCAAGCACCACGAGTTCCTGCGCCAGGACAAGCATGCGCGCTACCAGGGACTCACGTTCTGGTCGCCGAACATCAACATCTTCCGCGACCCGCGCTGGGGCCGGGGCCAGGAAACCTATGGCGAGGATCCCTTCCTCACCGCGCGTCTGGGCGTGGCCTTCGTGCGGGGCTTGCAGGGAGAAGACCGGCGCTACAGCAAGCTGGATGCCACGGCCAAGCACTTCGCGGTCCACAGCGGCCCGGAATCATCGCGCCACGAATTCGACGCGCGTCCCACCGAACGCGACCTGCACGAGACCTACCTGCCGGCCTTCGAGGCGCTGGTGAAGGAAGGCGGCGTCCATGCCGTGATGGCCGCGTACAACCGCGTGAATGGCGAATCGGCCACGGCCAGCCCGCGCCTGCTGGCCGACATCCTCCGCGGAGAATGGGGCTTCAGGGGCTATGTGGTATCAGACTGCGATTCCGTGGGTGACATCCATCGCACCCACCACATCAATGATTCCGCGGAGGCAGCCTCTGCGCTGGCGCTGAAGAGCGGCAATGACCTCAACTGCGGCCGTACCTATGCGGCGCTGGTGAAGGCAGTGCAGGACGGCCTGGCCACCGAAAGGGATGTCGACGTCGCGCTTACCCGCCTGATGACCGCCCGCATGCGCCTGGGGATGTTCGACCCGCCGCGCCGCGTGCCCTGGGCGAAGACACCCTATGCGGTGAACCAGGCGCCGGCGCATGACGATCTGGCGCGGCAGGCGGCACGCCAGTCGCTGGTGCTGCTGAAAAATGACGGCCTGCTGCCGCTGTCCAAGGCGGTGCGGCGCATCGCTGTCATTGGCCCCACGGCCGACAGCGTCAACGCGCTGCTGGGCAACTACAACGGCACGCCCGCTGCGCCGGTCACCATCTTGCAGGGCATCCGCGCCGCTGTGCCCCAGGCCGAGGTGATCTACGAGCGCGGCGCCGAGCTGGTCGAGGGGCTGGTTGAAAGGCCGGTTGCCGGTGCACCAGGCGCCGTGCCGGGTGATGCGCCGGCGCCCGCTGCTGCTGTTCCCGCACCCTCCGCAGAGGCGGCGCTGGAAGCCGCACGCCGATCGGACGTGGTGGTGTTCGTCGGCGGACTCACCAGCCAGATCGAGGGCGAGGAAATGCGCGTCGATCTTCCCGGTTTCGCCGGAGGTGATCGCACCGACCTCAGGCTGCCGGCCTCGCAGCAGCAGCTGCTCGAGGCGTTGCACGCCACCGGCAAGCCGGTGGTGCTGGTGCTCACCGCCGGTTCAGCCCTGGCGGTGGACTGGGCGCAGCAGTACCTGCCAGCCATCCTCTTTGCCTGGTATCCGGGCCAGCGCGGCGGCAGCGCCGTGGCCGACGTGCTGTTTGGTGAGGCGGATCCGGGCGGACGCCTGCCGGTGACCTTCTACAGCGAAGGCACATCGCTGCCGGCTTTCGACGACTACCACATGGAGGGGCGCACCTACCGCTACTTCCGCGGCACGCCGTTGTATCCCTTCGGGCATGGTCTTTCCTACACGCAGTTCGCCTGGTCCAACCTGTCGCTGAGCCGGGCGCGCCTGGGACGCAATGGCAGGCTGCGTGTCACGGCCCGCGTGCGCAACACGGGCACGCGCACCGGCGACGTGGTGGTACAGCTCTACCTGCGGGCCGAGGATGCGCCGCATGCGCGGGCGAACAAGGAGCTGCGCGGCATCCGGCGCCTCACCCTGCGACCGGGCGAGCAGCGCCGCGTGAGTTTCGACATCAGTCCCGCGGTCGACCTGCGGTACTACGACGAGGCGTCAGGGCAGTACGCGGTGGATCAGGGCAAGTACGAAGTGCAGCTCGGCGCGTCCAGCGCCGATGTGCGCCTGGCGCGCAGTTTCGAGGTGCGCTGAAGTCCCGGTCAGCTTCGCGCGCCGGATGATCCGCGCCGCAGCCGCGAGAGTGCATCCACCGTCGCCGCCAGGACCAGCACGCCGCCGGTGACCAGGTAGTTCACGCCACCAGGCAGGTTCAAGAGGCCCAGGCCATTGGTGATCACCGCGACCACCAGCGCGCCGATGGCCGCGTGCAACAGCCGGCCGCGACCGCCAAACAGGCTGACGCCGCCAACCACCGCGGCGGCCACGCCGCTGAGCACGATGTCCCGGCCGAAGGCGGCGTCGACCGATCCCACCTTGCTGGCGCTGAACAGGCCCGACACCACGGCCAGCGAGGAACACACGATGAATGCGCACCAGCGGATCATTACCACCTTGATGCCGGCGCGTCGCGCGGCTTCCGCGTTGCCTCCGATGGCGTAGATGTAGCGGCCGAAACGCGTGCGGTCGAGGACGAAGGTGCCCAGCCACAGGATGGCCAGCGTGACGGGCACGACGATGGGCACGCCGCCGACTGCGACGGTGCCAGTGCCGCGATCCTGGTTGAGCAGCAGCACGGCCCCGCCGCCCAGCACCAGGATTGCCGCGAGCCGGATCCACAGCAGCACTGGTGTGCTGTTCGCCACGCCCGCGCGGCTGCGACGGCTGCGGTCCCACCAGGCGGTGGCGGCAGAGATGCCCAGCACCACCGCCAGCAATACCCACCCGCCCCAGGAGGGCAGGTTGCTGTTCATGATGGCCAGCACTTCCGGCGTGGTGATGCGGTAGACACCGCCGGTGCCGATGAGGATCAGTTCCAGTCCCTGCAGGCCCAGGAACAGGCCCAGCGTCACCACGAAGGAGGGAATGCCCACGCGCGCGACGAAGAAGCCGATGAATGTGCCGATGGCTGCGCCAGCCAGCAGTGCCAGTGACAGCGCGGTCATCCATCCCAGCGCCGGGCCGTCCGGTGCCATCAGCACCACGAACAGGCACATGGCCACGCCGGAGGTGACGCCTGCGGAAAGGTCGATCTCGCCCAGCAGGATCACGAACACCAGCGCCATGGCCAGCATCACCAGCGTCGCAGCCTGCGTGAGCAGGTTGGCGAAATTGCGTTCGGAGAGGAAGTAGGGGCTCAGCGCGGTGAACAGGATCACCAGCAGCACCAGTCCGAGGATGGCGGGCAGGGCGCCCATCTCGCCGTTGCGCACGCGTGACAGCCAGGCGCGGAAGTGCTCACCCACGCTGCCGTCCCGGCCACTGCCGATGAGATCCCCCTGGGGCTGGCTCACCCGGCCGTTCCCGTGGCGGTGCGCAGGCCGGTGATGTAGCCGATCACCTCGTTGCTGTCCGTCTCGGAGGGCTTCAGCGAGGCCACCATCTGTCCGAGGTAGAGCACGGCGATCTGGTCGGCGACGCTGAATACATCCGCAAGGTTGTGGCTGATGATGATGACGGCCACGCCCTGTTCGGCGAGCCGTTTCACCAGTGCCAGCACCTGCGCCGTCTGGGCCACGCCCAGCGCTGCCGTCGGTTCGTCCAGGATCACCACCCGCGCCTTCTTCAGCACTGCGCGTGCAATGGCCACGGTCTGGCGCTGGCCACCGGAAAGGGATGACACCTTCTGCCGCACCGACTGCACCGTGCGCACGGAGAGCGAGCGCAACGTCGCGGCGGCTTCGCGCTCCATGCGGCCCTCATCGAAGGTGCCGGCGCACAGTTCCTCGCGGCCGAGGAACATGTTCTGCACGATGTCGAGGTTGTCGCACAGCGCAAGGTCCTGGTACACCACTTCGATGCCCAGGCGCGAGGCATCTCGCGGCGAATGCAGCCGCACTGTCGTGCCGTCGAACTTCACCTCGCCCTCGTCATAGGGCTGCACGCCCGCGAGGCCCTTCACCAGGGTGGACTTGCCCGCGCCGTTGTCGCCCACCAGCGCCGTCACGGTGCCCGGCTCAATGGCCAGGTCGACCCCCTTGAGGACCGAAACGGGACCGAAACTCTTGCGGATCCCGGTGAGCTCGATGAGTGGATGGGCCATGCCGGCGTGCGAACGCCTACTGCACGCCGTACTTCGTGCAGGCGGCCGCGACGTCGGCGGTGCAGAGGCTGGCGGCGCTGGCGTCGCCTGCGGCGACAACGTCCTTCACCTGTTCCGGTCCCACGAGGACAGGCTCGACGGAAACGTAGGGCGTGCCGTCGTCCAGGGTCTGGTTCGCCACCGGCTTGCCGCCCTTCAATAGTGCCGCGGCCGTCTCGACGGCGGCCCTGGCCTCCACCGCGGCGGGCTTCCACACCGTGGCCGCCTGCTTGCCCAGCAGCACGTTCTGCAGGCCGGCGACGGAAGCATCCTGCCCGGACACGGGCAGGCGCAGCTGGTTCTTGTCGAGTACCGTGATCACACCCGCGGCATTGGTGTCGTTGGCCGCCCAGACGGCATCCACCTTGCCGCCCAGCGCCGTGAGCGCCTGCTCGAAGTTGGTGGCCGACTTGTTGCTGTCCCAGACACCCGGCGGCTCATGTGCGGGAGTGATACCGGCGGCAGCCATCACGCGGTGCGCGCCATCACGGAACATCTTTGCATTGCCATCGGCAGGGTCGCCGCCCATGTACACCACCACGGCACGCGCCGGATCCTTGCCGGCCGCGATCAGCCCGTCGACGATGGACTGGCCCTCCAGCTCGCCGACCTTCTCGTTGTCGAAGGAAACGTAGTAGTCCGCGCCCGGAATGGGGCGGTCATAGGCGATCACCGGAATGCCCTGCTGCCTGGCGCGCGCTGCCACGGCCGCGCCGGCACCGTTGTGGTCGATCAGCAGCATCACGCCGCAGCCCCTGGCCAGTTGCTGGTCGGCGATGGTGGCGTACTTGCCCGTGTCACCCTGTGCGTTCTGGATGTCGGAGGAAAACCCGGCCTGCTCCAGGCCGCTGGCCAGTGCGGGGCGATCCAGTGATTCCCAGCGCGGCGAGGAAGAGGCATCGGGAAGGATGACGCAGGCCCGTGTGGATTTCGCCGCCGCATCATCGCGGCCGGAGCAAGCGGCCAGCGCGAGGACTGCCATGGCGGCAGAGAGGATCAATGAAGGTTTCTGCACGTCACCCTCGGTTATTGTGTGGGTGGAAAACGCCCCCTTGGGCCGGTGTTGCCAGCGGCAGCGGCATTGTGCCTGATGCCCAAAGGTGAGGGAACCGACCTTGCGACAGCCCGGCCCGGCGTTCCCGCCGGAACTCGGCCTTGCGGCTCAGGTCTGATGCTTCAACCATGTCAATCCGCCTCGCTGCCATCCTGCTGCTGACAGCCGCATTGCCTGCCTGGTCGGCCGAGCGTGTCTGCGAGCAGTCCGAATCCACTGTCAGCGCCGCACCTGGCGGCAAGCCGGTAGCCAGCGTGCAGCACCAGGTGTGCGAGACCAGCGGCGGCGGCGTGGCTGCGGCCGTGACCGTTTTTGTTGGCGAACCTGCCGCGCCGCTCAATGGAACGCGCGTGGCCGCCATTGCGGTGCCGGGATCGCGCGAGCAGTGGCCGCGGGTGGTGTGGCGAAGCGAATCGGTGCTGGAAGTCTGGGTGCCGAATCTCGCGCAGGTGCTGCAGACCGCTGCCGCAGCTGGCGACGTTTCAGTGGTACTGCGGTACTGCGGCGATGATCCCGGCGCGCGCGCCAGCGTGGCGCAATACCAGGCGGACCTGCAGCAATGGATGGCCGCCGTCACGCGCTGGAACGAGCTGCGCCAGGGCGATGCCGCAGCTGCTGGCGAGAGGCCGGCGCGTCCGCGGGAGCCGAAGGTCACCAGCCGCCCCTGCCGGGACTCTGATCTCATGCAGTGAAGATGCTGCGGTATCCTCGTGCGCAACTGTTGCACAGGCGGGGGTCGCATGGACGAGAAGAACTTCAATCGCCGGCAGATGCTCGGTGGCGTCGCAGCGGCCGCCGGTACGGCAGCCCTGTCCGCAGGTAGCCCGGCGCAGGCCGCCGAACCGGCAGAGCAGGGTTGGCCAGACATGGGTGCCTCGCAACCCCCGCCCATCAAGGACGTGAGGGACAAGGTGGCCTACATCACCGGCGGCTCCAGCGGTATCGGCCTGGGCATCGCCCGTGCGCTGCATGAGGCTGGCGCGAAGGTGATCCTGGGAAACCTCGATGCATCACAGTTTGCCGAGGCGCTGAAGGAATTCCCGGCCGGCGATGCACGCGTCCGCACCATCGTGCATGACGTGCTGGACCGCGAAGGCTGGGAGCGCAAGGCAGACGAGATCGAGAAGCTGTTCGGACCAGTGCATATCCTGGTGAACAACGCTGGCGTGGGCCGGCTGCCCAATGTCATCCAGGGCACGCTGAAGGACTGGGACTGGGGAATGGGGGTCAATTTCTGGGGGCCGCTGTGTGGCGCCCGTACCTTCGTGCCGCGCATGCTGGCGCATGGGCAGGGCAGCCACATCGTCACCACATCCTCCACGGATGGCGTCCTGCTGGGCAGTGGCAATGTCTATGCGGTGAGCAAGATGGCCGTATCCGGGCTGATGGAGGCGCTGCGGCATGAACTGCGCACGACGAACATCGGTACCTCCAACCTCTGTCCCGGTGCCACGACCACCAATCTCGCGCAGAGCGCAACGTACCGGCCGGAATCGCTGCGCAATCCGGATCCACCTGCGGCTGCACCCCAGGTGCCCACACCCCCGCGCCCGCAGCCTGGCGCAGGCGCGCGGGCAGGTGGTCCGCCACCCCGCGCCGCAACCACGCCGATGTGGGCCCGACCGCAGCTGCCACTCACGGTGGGACGCCTGGTCGTCAATGGCATCCTCAACAACGACATGTGGATATTTCCTGCGCCCGAATACCGCGTGGGCGTCGAAGCGCGCGGGCAGGCCATGGCCGAGTCGATGGTGGGCTTCACGCCCATGCCGGAAAACATCGCGGCGGGGCGCAGCAACTACTTCCGCACGCCCATCTACGTGCAGGAAATCGCGCACCGGCGCGCAACGCAGCGGCGCAACATACCGGGGATCTGAACTGCGGCCGCGCCGGGCTCAGTCCCTCTCGGGCATGTGCTGTGCCCCGGCGCTGCCGCCAGGCACCGTGGTGGGATCACGTGGCTCCGCGGTGCTGGTGTTGGCGCGGTGCCAGCGCTGGAATTCCGCGCGTGACAACCCCCGGTCATGATCGGCGTCGAGGGTGTCGAACTGCCCGGTGAGATCGGTCACGGCCTTCACTTCCTCCTTCGAGAGGCTGCCGTTCGAATCCTTGTCCACGGTAACGAAATCGATCTTCACCGCTTCGGTGGCGGTGGGTTCTTCATCTGCGATCGCCAGGGCGGCTGCAGCGAGGGCGAGCAGGGGTACGGCGCAGGTGCTGGGCTTCATCAGGTGCTCCCGTTGACCACAGCAACTAGCCTGCCAGCTCCCTGCCACCTGGTGAGTCGGCGGCGCGCCACGCTGGCGCGGCCGCCGCACGCATTCCGCCGTGGGGTCTTTCCTACAGCACTTCTGGTTTGATGCGCTGCTTCTCCAGCGCGTCCACCCAGTGCTCCGTCGTGCACAGGTATTCCAGCGTGGCCGAATCGTCCATGCGCTGGAAATAGATGTTGCGACGCTGGGGTCCATCGTAATAGGTCGGGTCGGTGAGCGTCAGTTCCACCACCAGCACATCATCATTGACCGGTGGCCGCACGCTGTCGGCAATGAAACCGCTGGCGCGGGCCTTCACTTCGCCCAGCCGCGTGAGATACACCCTTTCGGTGACATGCGTCTGCTCTGATCGCGGCCATGGCCGCACTTGCCATTCCGAGAGCAGTGCCGTGTCGATGACCAGGGTGTTTCCCTCCCACGTGCCGGTGGAATGGCCAGCCGTGGAGGGCAGCAGGTCCGCAGCGTGTTCGCGGCCATCCAGGTACACGCGGCGCAGCTGCATTTCCAGCTCCGCGAGCATCACGATCAGATTTGGCGTCTGCACGACCTGGATGGGATAGGTCACCAGCGACATCATCACGCCGGGCATGCCCGTGCCCAGGCACCAGGCCCCGGTTTCGGGAATGGAACGGAACTGGCTGGCGAAGGCGTCCAGCCTGGCTTTTCCTGCGTCGGAATATGCCGGCGTGTTGCCCCCGCCGTCCGGGTTCTCGACCGCAAAGGCCATCCAGACTCCCGAGAGGTCGGGTGGTGCGGGAGCCGCATCGCCAGGACCGGAAGCGGCCGAACAGCCCAGCATCAGGGCCGCGGCGAGGGGGGCGAGCAGTCGAAATGCATTCATGGATGAGCGTCTCTGGTTGTCATCAGTCCGGTGAGCCGGGGGAAGTGTCGCACAGGCGGGCCAGCGCCTCGCGCAGTGTGCCGATGCGGGGTGGCTTGCTGAGCACCAGGTCGATTTCGGCAGGCGCGTTGCCTTCGCTCAGCAGCCTCTCTCCCCAGCCGGTGAGCATGCACAGCGGTATGTGCGGCGCCATCGCGCGGATCTCGCGCGCCACCTGCCGCCCGTCCACGTGCGGCATGCCGAGGTCCGTGATCACGATGTCGATGTGCTCGCCGCGTTCAAGCGCCTCGCGCGCCAGCGTGATGCCCTCGCGTCCCCCGGGCGCTGCCTGCACGATGTGGCCGTCGCCTTCGAGGATCTCGCGCAACGTGCGCAGCAGCACCGGATCGTCGTCGACCAGCAGGATGCGCAGGCCGCGCACAATGCGCCGACTCGTCGCAGTGACATCGGCAGCAGGGCTGTCAGTGGCATTGAAGAGGAGCCGGACACAGGTGCCCTGGCCCGGCGCGCTTTCAATCTGGATGTCCGCACCATGCCGCTGCGCCATGCCATACACCATGGCGAGGCCGAGTCCGGTGCCCCGCTCGCCCTTGGTGGTGAAGAAGGGCTCCATGCAGCGGCGGCGCGAATCCTCATCCATGCCGATGCCGGTATCGCGCACTTCGAGCAGCACCTGGCCCGACGGCATGGACTGCGTGCGCACCGCAAGCACGCCGCCTGAGGGCATTGCGTCCACGGCGTTGAATATCAGGTTGGTGAGGGCCTCACGGATCTCGTTCGCAGCGCCCAGCACTGTGGGCAGGTCTGGCTGCAGCTCGCTGCGCTGCTCTATGGTGATGCCCCGCTGCTGGGGAATGGTGCTCCAGCGGGCACGCGTGAGTTCCACCGCCTGCGTCACCAGCTCGTTGAGCTGCACCGGGGCCTGGGCGGACTGCGCCTCGCGGTCGCGGTAGAACTCGCGCATGCGCGCCACCGTTGCCGCCACGTCATGGATGGCGCGCTGGATGGTCTGCAGCTGGCCGCGGCCCTGGTTGGTCAGCTTGTCCTCACGTTCCAGCAGCGAATCGGTGTAGAGCGACACCGGCGAGATGGCGTTGTTGATGTCATGGGCGATGCCGCTGGCCATCTGCCCCAGAGCCCGCAGTCGCTCCTGCTGCATGGCGGCCTGCTGCGTTTCGCGCAGGTCTTCATAGGCCTTCTGCAGCGCGGCGTAGAGCTGCGCATGGTGGGCGGCCAGCGCCACGTGCTCGCTCAGCTGCAACAGGAATTCGCATTCGCCGCTGGTGAAGTCCCGGTCCAGGCGGGCAGCTGCCAGCAAGCCGAAGACGCGACTTTCCACTTGCAGCGGGGCGGCCACCAGGGAGCGCAGCCCGGCGCTGGCGAGGCGTTGCGGGAACGGGAATGGCACCGCGCCCAATTCCGGTTCATGCACCAGCTGGCCGCGCATGCAGCGGGCCAGACCATTGCCGTCGATGTCGATGTAGCCGCCTTCCCGCAATCCCATCCGTGCGGCCAGCGGCGCGCTGTCCTTGCCAATGCGCTCCACCAGCAGGCGCGACTCCCCCGGCACGCCCAGCAGGATGCAGGCGCAGTCCACGGGCAGCTGGTCCTCGACGGACCTCAGCACCACCTGGAAAATGCTGGGCAGATCCTGCCTTTCCCCGATGGCGCGGGTGATCTGGTGCAGCAGGTTGAGGCTTTCGAGCTGCGCCTGCTGGCGCATCCTTGCCTGCTGGCGTTCGGTGATGTCGCCAAACAGCACGGCCACCCGCCGGCTGTCCGCGCCACCGACGCGGTAGGCGCGCACATGGTAGTGGCGGTCATCCGCACCCCTCTCGTCCCAGTCCATCGGCTCGCCGGTACGCGCGACCCGGCCGTAGATGTCGAGCCAGCGCTGCTCCAGCCCGGGCACCACTTCGCTCTTGCGGCGGCCCGCACAGTCATGGAGACCGGTCTGTTTCTCGAATTCGCGGTTCGCCTCCAGGTAGACAAAATCCACTGGCTGGCCATGGGCGTCGAAGATCATCTCGATGGTGCAGAAGCCATCGGTCATGGTCTGGAACAGCCTGCGGTACTGGTCTGCCGACTCCCGCTTCAGGGCCTCGGTCTGCTCGCGCAGGCGCTCGGCCATGGAGTTGAAAGTGCGTCCCAGGGCCGCCAGTTCGTGTCGCCCGCGCACGGCCACGCGCGCATCCAGGTTGCCGGCGCCGATGGCATCGGCACCGGCAGAAAGCTGCCGCACGGGGCGCAGGATGGCGGATGCAAACAGCAGCCCCGCGGCCATGGCCAGCACCATGATGGCCGCGCCGAACAGCAGCTTGGAGCGGACCATGGCAGCCACCTCATCAAGCAGCACCTGCTCCGGAACCATGTAGAAGACGGTCCACTGCGCCGTGCTGCAGTGCTGGGCAATGGCAGTGCCCCAGCGCCCTCCCTGCACCGGCCCACGGAACATCCCGGCAGCCGGCAGCTGCCGGTAGTCGACCTGCGGCTCCCACACACCGCCCATCACATCTTCTGCAAGGCTGCGCGTGCGTGCACCAAAACGCTGCTCACGTTCCAGCTCCTCGATGGCCTCCGGTGGCAGGCCCTGGATGGGATGCAGGACCGCGCCGGGATTGCTGGAATGCGCAATGCGGATGCCATGGCTGTCGACCACTGTGGCGATGCTGCCGGGACCGGCCTTCTCGTTCATGCCACGCAGCACCTGGCCCAGGTAGGCGGCATCAACCCACACTGCGGCAAGTCCCGACACCCGGGTGTCCGGTTCACGGATTGGCGCGACGTACGCCACGGTGGCCAGTGCCTCGCCGCCAATGCTGGTAAGGAAGACGTCCGAGATGGTGGCTTCTCCGGCCAGCGCGTCGCCGATGAATCCGAACCGCGAGAGGTCCTGACCTTCCAGCGAGGGTTCGTTCGATACCAGCACCCTGCCGGCGGAATCCAGCAGGGCCATGGCGCGGATGTTGCGGTCGACACCCGACAGCCCTCCCAGCTGTGCATGCAGCAGGTCCCGCGTCCGCGCGGTCTCCTGCGGCGGCCCGGCAAGCTGCGCGACCGCGGCGGGGAGGGACATGGCCAGCAGCCTGGCAATGCGTGCATGGCCGTCGTTGAGGGCGTCGATGCGGCGCGCCATCATCTCGGCGCGCGCCTGCAGCAGCCGCTCCGTGTTCTGGTAGAGGTCGTCGCGCGCATTGCTGACGCTGATCCACGTCGCGATGCCCAGCGGCACCAGCGATGCGGCCACCAGCAGCGCGACAATCCTGGCGCGCAGCGGCCAGTCGATGAACCGGAACCAGGCCGACATGTGTCCCTCCCAGGGAATCGACCAGGACCACCCGCGAGCTGTTGTGATTTTTGAAGCGCCGCAGCCCTGCGGGCCCTCGCCCGTGGAATTCAAAGGTACTTGACCGGGCGACCTCAGTCCAACCGTCGATCAATCCGGGGCAGCTGCAACCGCGGTGACCCGCCAGATGGCATTGCCAACATCATCGGCCACCAGCAGGGCGCCAGCGCCGTCAAAGGCCACGCCGACCGGTCGTCCGCGTGCGGCACCTTCGGCATCCAAGAACCCGCCCAGCACCTCCACCGGCTGGCCCGCGGGCTTCCCGTCCCTGAATGGGATGAACAGCACCCGGTACCCGCTGGGAGGGCGGCGGTTCCATGAGCCGTGCTGGCCTACGAACATGCCGTGGTGGAAGGCCGGTGGCAGTGCATTCGCGCCCGAGTACGCAAGCCCCAGCGAGGCGGTGTGTGCGCCCAGTGCGTAGTCGGGAACCAGGGCCGTGGCGACCAGATCCGGCCGCCCCGGCCTGATGCGATCGTCTACGTGCCGGCCGAAATAGCTGTAGGGCCAGCCATAGAAGCCGTCTTCCTGCACGGAAGTCATGTAGTCGGGCACGAGGTTGTGGCCCAGCTCGTCGCGCTCATTCACCGCCACCCACAGTCGCGATGTCACTGGCTCCCACGCCAGTCCATTGGGATTGCGCAGGCCGCTGGCGTATACGCGGTACTTCCCGCTCTGCGCGTCCACCTCGAGGATGGACGCGCGCTCGAACTCATTGTCGATGCCGGCTTCGGCGACATTGCTGTTGGAACCCACCGTCACATACAGGAGGCGGCCGTCCGGACTGGCGATGACGTTCTTGGTCCAGTGGTGGTTGATGGGGCCGGCCGGCAGGTCGGTGACTTTGGTTCCCGCGCCACTGATGCTGGTGGCTCCTTCCGTGTAGCTGAAGCGCACCAAAGCGTCGGTGTTGGCGACATACAAATCGCTGCCCACCAGCGCCATGCCGAAGGGCGAATTGAGGCCCGACAGGAATACGGCACGCTGCTCGGCTGCGCCATCACCGTCCACGTCACGCAGCAGGGTGATGCGGTTGGCACTGGGTGTGGCGGCACCGGCCTTCGCCATCGCCCGTTTCATGAAGAAGCCGCGGATGCCCTTGCGGCTGGGCACTGACTGCGGGCGCTCGGGTGCATTGGTCTCGGCCACGAGCACATCCCCGTTGGGAAGCACGTGCAGCCAGCGTGGATGGTCGAGCCCCCCGGCGAACAGTTTCACCTGGGTGCCCGGTGCAGCCCGCGGAGTGGCGCCTTCTTTCCAGCCCGCGACGGGCGCGACCTGCACCACGGGGATCAGGCTGCCACGCGGCTCGGGCAACTCGGGCGTGGGTCCCATGCCCATTTCCAGAGTGCCGGGTTTGGCCCCGCCGCATCCTGCGAGCACGGAACCGGCGAGGAGCAACGGGATGACAAAGCGCTGCAACATGAGCGGGTTGTATACCGGGCAGCGCTACCCAGGCGTAGCCGCCGGCCCCCGCATGCTGTAAGAAATGTCCGGGATACGCCGTAGCAACCTCGCGCGCGTACACTGACCGAAGACGGAGGCAAGCATGATCACGCGACGTACCTGGCTGGTCGGCATTAACTCACTGCTGGCACTGGCTTCCATGCCGGCGCTCGCGGCGCAGGACACAGTGGACATGCGGGGGCGCACCGCGCTGGTCACTGGCTCCACCAGCGGCCTGGGCGAAGTGGTCGCACGCCGGCTTGGCGCCATGGGCGCCACCGTGATCGTGCATGGCCTCAACGAACAACGCGGTCGGCAGATCGCCGCCGAGATCACCACGCGCGGCCCCGGGCGCGCCGCTTACGAAGCGGGCGACCTGGCCTCGCTCGATGAGGTGCGGGCGCTGGCGCGGCGCGTGCGTGCCGCACATCCCCGGCTGCACCTGCTGGTCAACAACGCCGGCATCGGCGGCGCCGGCAATGATGCGCGCCGCGAGAGTGCCGACGGCCACGAGCTGGTGTTCCAGGTCAATTACCTCTCGCATTTCCTGCTCACGCGCGAACTGCTGCCGGTGCTGGAAGCCGGCGCGCCCGCACGCATCGTCAATGTCGCCTCGATCGGCCAGCGGCCAATCAACTTCGACGACGTGATGATGCGCAATGGCTACCAGACCTCCGCAGCCTATTCGCAGTCGAAACTGGCGCAGATCCTCTTCACCATCACGCTGGCCGGGATGCTCGATCCCGCGCGTGTCACGGTGAACGCCCTGCACCCGGCCACCTTCATGAACACACCGATGGTGATCGACGCCGGCCGCCAGCCGATGTCCTCGGTGGAAGACGGGGCAGATGCGGTGATGCAGCTTGCCGTGGGGACCGCGCTCACGGGGCGCAGCGGCCTCTACTTCAACCAGATGAACGAAGCGCGCGCCAACCAGCAGGCCTACGACGAGGCCGCCCGCAAGCGCTTGTGGGATCTCAGCACGGAGCTCACCGGAGCCCGCTGAGCGGGCGCATACCGAACGGGTTCCGCCCCAGACACGTTGGGCTGCCGGCCCAAGCTCGCGGTGGCGCAGGTGCGTGAACTAGTATCGGGCGGCCTGCTTCCCGCGGCCGCTGGAGACTCACATGAACTGCATCTTTCCCCTGGGCAGGCGCCTGCTGGCCGTCGCACTGCTGGTGCTGACCGGCGCCGGTGCGCAGGCTGCCGATTCCCTCGATGCGCTGGCCCAGGATGTCGGCAGGCTCGAGTCGCTGCGACAGGTGAAGGACCTGCAACGCACGTATGTACACCTGGCGCAGGCGGGCCTGTGGAACGAGATGGGCGCGCTGTTCGCCAGCAATGCGCAATTCATCCACGGCGAGGAGCGGATCAACGGCAGCAATGCCATCGCCAGGTGGCTCACGGCAAAGCAGGGCGGCGGACGCCAGGGCCTGGCGCCAGGTGCGATGCACTTCGAGTTCATCGACCAGCCGCTGGCCAACCTGTCCGCTGACGGCAATTCCGCGAAGGCACGCTGGATGGCGTTGCTGATGCAGGGCGACGGTCGTGGCAGCACGCGCATCGAGGGTGGCATCTACGAGAACGAATACCGCCGCGATGGCGGCACCTGGAAGATCACGGTTTCCCGCTACTACCCGCAGTACGAGGGCAGCTACGCCGACGGCTGGAGCAACGCCGGCGACGGCGAGCTGCCCGTGGTGCCGTACCACTTCACGCTGGAGGAGTCCGGCATTCCGCTGCCGCCAGCCGCCGCATCCCCGCCGCGCGCGGGCGTGTCGCTGGCCGCCCTCGAACAACGCATCTCCAGGCTCAACGACGAGGACAAGGTCCGCAACCTGCAGCATGCCTACGGCTACTACGTGGACCGGCGCATGTGGGATGACGTGGTTGACCTGTTCGCGAAGGATGGCGTGATCGAGATCATCGGCGTCGGCACGTTCAGAGGGCCCGAGGGCGTCCGCCGCGCGATGGAGCGCATGGGCCCGGCCGGGCTCACGCAGGGTGTGCTCAATGACCATCCCATCTTCGATGCCATCGTGCGTGTGCAAACGGGTGGCAACGAGGCCATCAGCCGCGGGCTGGAACTGGCCCAGGTCGGCGAGGCGGAAAAGGGCACCCAGCACTGGGAGTTCAATGTCTTCCGCAACCGCTTCGTGAAGGAGGGCGGCATCTGGAAGGTGCGCGAGATGCGCATCCAGCCGGTGGTGAAGGCGGATTACGCCGAGGGCTGGGGCAGGGGTGGCGCGAGTGCGCCGGACAACCGCTCCATCATGGCTTTTGCCGACCTGCATCCGGTGACTGGCAAGGCCATCGGCACGTCAGGGCTGCGGCTGCTTGCCGCCACGCCGCTGACTGGCCGCATTGCTGCCGCGCCGCGCGCCGCACCTGCCGGCGGTGAGGCCGTGCGGCTGGGTGCGGCGCGCAAAGCCTATGCCCGTGCGGCCGCCTGGGAAGGAACGGAGAACATTTCCTCGGCCTATGGCTTCTACATTGATGATTTCCAGTGGCCGGAGATGGCCGGGATCTTTGCGCAGCAAGGCCACAAGCATTCCCCGTTTGCCGGTTATTACTTCGGTCCCGAGCGCATCATCGGCGCGGTGAATGCCAACTACGGCACCTCGCAGGGCGCAACGCGGGTGCGCACCGGCATCGCCTACCACTGGCGCATCCAGCCGGTCATCATCGCTGCGGAAGATGGGCGCTCCACTACCTCGCGCGTGCGGCTGATCCAGACCGCCACGGCAAAGCAGGCGGAGGGGCGACCAAACAATTCCTCTTTCTCCTCCGGCATGTACCCCAACGACCAGACCGTGATCGAGAACGGCATATGGCGGCTGTGGGCACTGGAGATCGACGAGCACTACATGACTTCGGCGGGCTGGAAAGGGGGCTGGTCGGGGGTGAAACCCGTTGGGGCGGATCGTCCGCCCTCGCGGCCCAGTGCACTGCTCACGCGTTATCCGCCGGACATCCTGATGACGGCGATTCCCCGTCGCACCGAAGGGCTGCGCGGCGGTACCGGTCAGCCCATCGAATGGCCGGGCATCCTGCCGATGTGGTTCCACTACCGCAACCCGGTCAGCGGCCGGGAGCCAGCGAACTTCTGGCCTGATTGCGTGCCCTGCGAAGTGCGGCAGGAATCGAAGATGACCGGCCACGGCTACCTGATGCCGCCATCCGGGCCCTGAACGGGGTCAGTGCTGGCGCTTGCGGTGGCTGCGCCAGGCACGCCATTTCTTGCGTCCCCACTCGTAGAGGCTGACCAGCCACAGTGTCAGCCGCGCTGCAGGCCGGCGGAGGAAGGGCACGTCCTGCGCCAGCAGCAGCAGTCCCAGCGGCAGGAATTCCAGCCCCACCACCGGAAGGAACCAGAAGAATGCGGCGATGATGCACAGGATGCCCAGCGGAATGCGCACCGGCTTCGAGCGGCTGCTGCGCAGCCAGTCCAGTGCCGGTTTCAGCCTGGGCGGAATGACCTGCCCCAGTCGATAGAAGGCTTCATCCAGCTGGTCGCGGCCCCGGCAGGGCCTTTCACCGCCATTGCGTGATCGATAGCGTTGCGGAAGGGCGGGGGCCACGGCTCATTCTGGCACATCGGCCCGTCGTGCCCGCCCGTGCGCGGGCACGGGCGGGTGTAGGAGCGACCTTACGGGACCATTCAGCGAATCGTCTTGGAACCGGTGGCCGAGCGGGCGCTCTCGACGCCCGCAGTGGTAACGGCAGTCACCGCGAAATAATGTGTTCCGGCGGGCAGGCTCTGCACCACGAACGAGGTGGCGCGCCCATCCACCTCGGCCACACGCGACAGGTTGCTTGCACTGGTACCGCGATAGATCCGGTATGCGCCGAGGCTGGACGACGCCAGCGGGGTGCCATCCGTGTACTGCACGGGGGCCTGCCAGCTCAGCGTGGCGGAGCCTGTGGTCGGCTGGGCACTCACCGTGATGGCAAAGGAGGGTAACGACGCCGCAGCGCCCTTGCTGTCAGTGGCGGTGAGGATGATGCCACTCCAGGTTCCCGTGGCAGTGGGTGTCCAGTCCAGCTGTCCCGTGGAAGTGCTGAACGTGGCACCGGTGGGCTTGTTGGCGATCGACCAGGTGATGGCATCGCCATCCGGATCGCTGCCGGCCGGGCGGAAGCTCCACGCCGTGCCCATGGTAGCCGTGGTGGACGGTGTGCCAGACACCACCGGAGCGCGATTGGCTGTGCCACTGGTGACCGTGATGGAGAAACTCGGCAGCGCTGCGCTGAGCCTGCCATCGCTGACGCGGATCACGATGCCCGAGGTGGTGCCTGCATGGCGCGTGGACGGCGTGCCGGTCAGCCGTCCGGTGCTGTAGCTGAACTGCGCCCAGGATGGCTTGTTCGTGATCGAGAACGTCAGGCGCCTGCGCTCCGGATCGTAGGCCTGCGGCTGGAAGTAATAGCTCCTGCCGGCCTGCACCGACGCTGGCGGTGTGCCGGAGATCCTCGGGGGCTGGTTGGCCGCATGCGCGGCGGGAATGGAGAACAGGACACTGGCCAGTGCGGCCAGCAGTGCAGGAACTTTGCGTATCGTCATGCCATGGAACTCCGGAAGCTGGGTGAAGGCCCGGCAATCGGTGTGGCATGAGTGAGGCACGTGGAGAGGCTGGCAACCGCCTCCCTGCGATCGGCCCGCTTTCCAATCTGTGCCGGTCACTGACCGTCAGACCGAAGGCTTGGCTGGTCGTGGCAAACTATTCGCCGCTGGGCCGCCGCACAAAACGTCTCGCCAACAAGACATGTCGGCGATCAAGGACATGCCGACCGGACAAGGCGCCGGGAGGCCCCTGGCGGCGGCATCAGGCCGGGTGAGCCCCGTCACAGTTCAGGCGGCAAGTGCCCCGATACGGCCGTTGTTGCACTGCATTTAGGGTGAACCCTGAGTACTCCGGACCGCTGTGCTGCCGATACTTCTTCGTGCACACACCCGTGCGGGGTCCGCTTCCTAAGTGAAAGACAGAAAGGAACCACGCGTCCTCATCGTTGACGATGATCCTCTGCTGCGCCGGCTGTGCGCGGCTGCCCTGCGCCATGCCGGCCTCGAACTCGACGAGGCCGATTCCGGCGAGCAGGCGGTGGAGCGGTTCATCGCAATCGGGCCGGACCTGGTCATCCTGGACGTGCAGATGCGTGGCATCGATGGCTACGAGGCCTGCCGCCGCATCCGCATGCTGCCCGGCGGCGCCAACGTGCCAGTGATCATGCTCACGGGGCTGGATGACGCCGGTTCGATCGAACGGGCGTATGAGGCCGGCGCCACCGACTTCATCGCCAAGCCGTTCCAGTGGCCGCTGCTGACACAGCGGGTGCGCTACGCGCTGCGGGCCGCTGCCATGGCGGAGTCCAGCCGCAAGATGACGGCCAGCCTCGCACGCGCGCAGCAGATGGCGCAACTGGGGAACTGGAACGTCGACCCGGATGGATCGCTGCATTGCTCTGAGCACTACGCCAGCCTGCTGGGCCTGCAGTCGGGCGCACTGACCATCAGGCCGGAGATATTGCTCGAACTGGTCGTGCCGGAGGACCGCGAACGCGTGCGCCGGGCGCGGGAGGCGCTGGCCAGTGACGGCCGCGGCTACGAAGCAGTCTATGTGATACGCCGCGCCGATGGCGTGCTGCGCACGGTCTACGAACAGGCCTCCGCGCTGCGCGATGCGCGCGGCAGAATCGTGGTGGAAGGGATCACGCAGGACATCACCGACCGCGTGGAGGCCGAGCGGCGCATCCAGCAGCTGGTCTCGCATGACGCCCTCACGGGCCTGCCGAACCGCGATTACCTGCAGAAGTTGGTGGCCGCGGGGCTGGAGCAGGCGCGCAGGGAAGGCGGCGCCTGCGCCGTGCTGTACCTGGACATTGACCGCTTCAAGGCGGTGAACGATGCCCTGGGCGCCGCGGCAGGAGACATGGTGCTGAAAACCGTGGCCGACCGCCTTCACGCCGCGCTCGTTGATGCCGGCGGCGGTGCCCGTTGCGGCGATGTGACAGGCCGCGCAGGCGCAAACGCCTTCGTGACGTTCATGGCACGCGTGCGTGATGTGGAGGAGGTGGGCGCTTTCGCGCAGCGCCTGCGCCGCGCCGTTGCCGAGCCCATCCAGGTTTCCGGCCGCGAGATCCTGCTCACCGCGCGACTTGGCGTCGCGCTGCATCCGCGTGACGCCGCGGATTCCCAGTCACTGCTGCGGCACGCCGAGCAGGCACTGCACGCAGCCAAGCACGATGACAACGCCACCATCCTTTTCTACGACTCCTCGATCAGCGTCGATGCCGGCGCGCAGTTGGCCGCAGAGACCGACCTGCGCCGCGCACTGGCGGGCGACGAGATGAGGGTCTACCTGCAGCCGAAATTCGATGCGGACAGTGGTTCGGTGACCGGTGCGGAGGCGCTGGTGCGCTGGGAACATCCGCAACGTGGCCTGGTGCTGCCCGCCGAGTTCATTCCACTGGCCGAGAAGACGGGCCTGATCGGCGACCTCACGGACTGGATGCTCGAGCAGGTCTGCCGCCTTTGCGCAGGGTGGCGATCCAGCGGCCTGGATGCGGTGCCGGTGTCAGTGAATATTCCGGCTTCCTCGTTCGTCAGCCGCGGCCTCGTGGAGCGCATCGACCAGCTGCTGCAGGCCTACCGGCTGCCCCCGCGCAGCCTTGTGCTCGAGGTCACCGAGTCGCTGCTGGTGCGCGACATGGAGCATTGCATTGCCCGCATGCACGAGCTGCGCGGCCGTGGCATCGCCCTCTCTCTGGATGATTTCGGCACCGGCTATTCCTCCCTCAGCTACCTGAAGATGATGCCGCTGGACGAGCTGAAGCTGGACCGGTCCTTCGTCACTGACATCGGCGTGGCTGGCCGCAACCAGGCCCTCATCGCGGCACTGATCGCGCTGGCGCAGACGCTGGATCTTTCCGTGGTGGCCGAAGGTGTGGAAACCCCCGCCCAGGCGCAGGTGCTTTCGGCAATGGGCTGCCGCACCCACCAGGGCTACCTGTATGGCAGACCGATGCCAGCGGCCGGATTTGCCGCCCTGTTGCAACCAGGTGCGCGGCGCCGGCCGGCACGGACCGCTTGAGGCAATGATGCACATATCCCTGCTCCCTGCATTCACCATTTCGATTGCCTGCCTGGCGGCGGCCCCGGCTGTGACGGCGGATGAGCCTGAAGGCGGAATCGAGGAACTGGAATCGTTGCTGGCACTGCCGGTGTACGGAGCCTCCAAGTACCGGCAGACGGTCGCCGATGCTCCCGCCTCGGTGACTATCATTACCCAGGGCGAGATCCGTGCGTTCGGCTGGCGCACACTCGCGGATGTGCTCAACGCCATCCGCGGCGTGCATATCCGCAGCGACCGGGCCTACTCCTACGTGGGCGTGCGCGGCCTCGGGCGCCCGGGAGACTACAGTTCGCGGCTGCTGATGCTCGTGGACGGCGTGCGCCTCAACGACAACATCTATGACTCGGTGCTCATCGGGCGCGAGTTTCCGCTCGACATCGATCTGATCGAACGCATCGAGTTCATTCCCGGCCCGGGGTCCGCGGTGCACGGCGGCAATGCCGTGCTGGGTACTATCAACCTGGTCACCCGCAGCGCGGCCAGCCTCCGGGGTCCCCAGGCCGCCGCTGCATTCGACACCCAGCAGGGCTGGAAGCTTGGCGCCAGCACCACTTCCGAGCATGCACATGGTGCGCTGCTGGTGGCCGGCAATGTCGAACTGCGCCCTGGACAGACGCTGGCGTTTCCGGAGTTCGACTCACCCGCGTTTCCCGGTGGCGTGGTGCGCGGCATGGACGGGGAGTCCGCGGGCCGGCTCTTTGTACGCTTCGCCGCCGAGGACTGGTCGGCCACTGCGCTGGCCGGAAGGCGGGCGAAGGAAATCCCCAATGCCCCGTTCGGCATGGTGTTTGGTGATCGTGCCGCAGAGTGGGTGGACAGCATCGGCCTGCTCGGCCTGAGCTGGCATCCGCGCCCGGTCAACGGCGAGGGCTGGTATGCGCAGGCGGGCCTGGGTCGCTACGAATACGGCGACCATGGCCGCTATGAGCCTGACGGCGTGCTGATGCGCTACCAGAACCACGGGCTGTGGGCCTATGGCGAGCTGAACCACACGCTGAGGATGGGCGAGCGCCAGTTGCTCCTGCTGGGCACGGCCGTGCAGCAGGACCTGCAGCAGGACGTGAGCAGCAGCGTGCTGGAACCCGTGCCAGAACCCGAGGCCAAGGTCGGTACGCAGGGAACGCGCCTGGGCTTCTATGCCAGCGACGACATCAAGCTGTCCGCGCAATGGCAGCTGGGCCTGGGCGGACGGCTCGACCGCAACCGGGACGCGAACTGGTCGGCAACACCGCGGCTGTCGCTGCTGTGGAAGCCCACCGAAACACTGGTACTCAAGGCCCTGGCCGGCAAAGCCTACCGCGAGCCCAATGTATACGAGCGCGCCCCGGAAGACTTCAGCACCGAGTGGAACAATGACCTGCGCCGCGAGCGGACGCGCGCCAGGGAGCTGGCTGCGGACTGGCAGCCCGCCGCCTCGCTGCGCGTTTCAGCCTCGGCATATCGTTACGACATCAAGGACATGATCGAGCAGGTGGTGGTGCCCGACGCCGACGGCCTGGCGTATGCCAATGTCAGCTCGGCACGCGCGCATGGCCTGGAGCTGGAAACCGAATATCGCGCCAACTGGGGATTGCGCGTGCGCTCCAGCCTGAGCCGCCAGACAGCGAAGAACGACGCAGGGGATATCCTCAGCAACTCGCCCCGCTGGCTCGCCAAACTGCACGCCACCGCGCCCCTGCCGGTCAGCTCGCTGCGCGCCGCGGTCGAGCTGCAGGGCATGGGCGAGCGGCTCACCGAAGCAGGCGCAGAGCTTTCCGCGCAATGGCTGGCCAATGCCTCGCTGGGCTGGAATCCGGCGGGCAGGCCCTGGTCCCTGAGCCTCACGGTGCATAACGTGTTCAACCGGCGGGTGGATGATCCGACCAGCGTGGAGTACCTGTCCGACCGCGTGGCCCAGGACGGCCGCGAAGCCACGCTGCGTCTCTTCGTGAAGTTCTGAGCGTGCGCGTGCTCGCAGGGGCAATGGCGGAAGTGGTGGTGCTGCTGATGACAGCGGCACCAGGTGCTGTGCACGGCGCCGAAGACACCGGCGTGAAGCTGCGCGTGGCGACAGCCATCGCGCGCTTCGTCGAGCTGCCTGCGCCACGCGGCACTGCGCTGAGGTGGTGTGTGGCCATGCAGGGCAATCCGCCAGCCGCGCTGCTCGCACTGGAGGGGCAGAAGGTGGGGAGCAGGCAAGTGCAACTGCAACTGGAAGCCCCTTTCCAGGGTTGTGATGTGCTCTACGTCGATGCCTCCTTCGGGGGGTGGCGATCGCTGCTCGCCGCACCTGGAACACCCGTCCTCACCGTCAGCGACATTCCCGGGTTCATCGCGGCCGGCGGCATGATTGAACTGGTGCTCGAGAGCGATGCCGTGCGATTCGACGTCAATCTGGGCGCCCTGCGCGCGCAATCCATACGCCTGCCACCACAGGTGCTTTCACTGGCCCGCCAGGTGAGGAATTAGCGCCATGGAAATGCCCTCCGTCCTCCGAAGCCTGCTGCCAAGCCGGCTGGCCGCGCGGCTGATGCTGCTGGTGTGCTTCACTGCAGCCCTGTCGGCGGCCATCGCCGCCACCTCGATGCTGATCATGGGCTGGCAGGCGGCAGAGGCGAAGGCACTGAGGGATGCGCGCGAGGACGTGCGTTCCATGGCCTTCTCGCTGGCCGCCCCCCTGGCATTCGAGGACCAGGAGGGCACGCAGGAAGTGCTCAAGCTGATCTCCCATCGCGAGGATGTGCTGGCGATCCGGGTACTGCACTCCAGCGGCAGACTGCTGCACTGGCAGGGCGCCGCCGTGGCGATCGACTCGCTGCGCGATGGTGGCGGGCTGCGGCGCGGCGAGATCGTGGTCACCGAGCCGGTGCACGCCAGCCGCGGCGATGACGTGCTGGGTTCTGTCACGTTGCGGATCGATCTGGGTGCGGCCCGTGCGGAGCTGAAGAAGCAGGCCGTGGCTGCGGGCATCGCCCTGCTGGTGGCGCTGGCCCTGACTTTGCTGCTCTCGCAGAAGATGGCACGTCGCATCAGCGTGCCGGTGGTACGCCTGGCCGAGTCGGCGGCGGCACTGACGCGTGACTGGTCGCGCCCGAGGCGCCTGGAAGTAACCGGGCCGGGCGAGATCGGCGTGGCGATCGATGCGTACAACCACATGGTGGATGAGCTGGCGCAACGCGACTCTGCCTTGCAGAAACTCAATGACGAACTGCGTGAATCCGCATCCGCGGCAGAAGCAGCGCGCAGGCAGGCGGAATCCGCTTCGGTGGCCAAGACCCGCTTCCTGGCCAACATGAGCCATGAATTGCGCAGTCCACTCAATGGCGTCATCGGCGCCGCGCAGCTGCTGGAGAAATCCGGCCACGATCCGGCCTTCCGCAAGGAGCTGGTGCGCATCATCCAGACCAGCGGCACCAACCTGCTCGACCTGATCGACGGCGTGCTGGATGTCTCGCGCATCGAAGCCGGGCGCATGCAGACCGAGAACCGTCCCTTCGACCTGCTGGCATGCGTGGAGGCAGCTCTGGCGCCTGCGGCGGCCAACGCGGCGGTAAAGGCCCTGGCCCTGGAATGCCACATCGACGCAGATGTGCCCGGCTGGTGCCAGGGTGACGCCTCGCGCCTCAAGCAGTTGCTGCAGAACCTGCTGGGCAATGCGGTGAAGTTCAGCGACGGTGGCAGCGTGACCCTCGAAGTGCGCCGCGGCGCGGACAACGTGCTCGCATTCTGCGTGGCCGACACCGGCGTGGGTATTCCCGCCCACATGCTCGAGAAGATATTCCAGCCCTTCCAGCAGGCCGATGCCTCGGCCACGCGCCGTTTCGGCGGCAGCGGATTGGGCCTGACAATATGCCGCGAGATCGCGCGGCTGATGGGCGGCGACGTGGGCGTTGAATCCACGCTGGGCGCCGGTTCCCGCTTCACGCTGCGCTTGCCGCTGCCGGCCGTGGGGCATGCAGAAGCCGCGGCACCGGCTCTGCCACGGTCTGTGTGCTGCTACGAACCGGAGCCCCATCGACGGCACGCGCTGGCAGCGTTGCTGCAGCGGCTGGGATGCGCGGCCGGATTCTTCGATGACCTCCCGGGGGTGCGTGCCGCACTTGCGCTGCCAGCCAGCGATGGCGGCCCACCCCTGTGGCTCGTTGCGGCAGACGCCGCAGGCAGCAGCGCCGTGATGGAAGCCGTGCGCGCGGCCGGGGTTGCCTGCGCCATGCTCGGCAAGCCGGGGGAAACTGCGGCAGGTGCCGCGGTATTGAGTCGTCCGGTGACCAGTTCGGCGTTGCGTGCATGGCTGGCCGGCTCAAACGGGGCGGCAGACGAGACCGTCGCGGAACCGGCAAGCACCGGCGCGGCGGCACAGGTCCTGCTCGTCGAGGATGATCCGGTGAACCGGCTGGTGGTGCGCTCGATGATAGAGGGGCGCGGCATACAGTGCGTGGCGGCGGTAAACGGCACGGAAGCGCTGCGTTGCCTGGGCGGCCCGCAGCGCTTCGACGCGGTGCTGATGGACTGGCAGATGCCGGACATGGACGGCCTGGAGGTCACGCGTTACCTGCGCGCGGGTGCCTGTGGGGAACTCAACCGGGCGGTGCCGGTGATTGCGCTCACGGCCAACGCCTTTGCCGAAGACCGCAACGCCTGCATGGCGGCAGGGATGAATGACTTCCTCTCAAAGCCCGTACAGGCAGAGACCCTGCTCCAGTGCGTGCAACGCTGGTGCCGCGGCGGTGGCTCCCAGGTCACCGACAATACATCCGGCACAGGGATCCGGCGCGGGGCTGCTCCAGCTGCGGTCGCCTATGACCCGGCCATCCTCGCACCACTGGAAGAAGGGGATGGGCGCGCAGACTGCGTGCGGGAGCTGCTGGCGCTGTTCTGCGCCAATGTCCGCAGCACCCTGCCGCAGATGGAGGCGCAGCTTGCAGCGCGCGACTGGGAGAATCTGCGCCGCACTGCGCACACGCTGAAGGGCGGGGCGGGCCAGGTCGGGGCGATGGCCTTCGCGAAGCATGCCGCCGCGCTGGAGTCCGGCCTGCGTGACGGCCAGTGCGCCAGTGACACGGATATCGCGTGCCTGCGCGAGGCATTTGCGCAGTTCCTGGCCGCGACGGGTCTTGCGGAAGATGCGATGTCACTGCCCCCGGTGGTGAGGCAGAATGCATTGACCTGAGCATAACGCTACAAGGAGCCGGGATGACGCAGGCAAAGATTGCGGCATCAGCGCGCGGGGTGGCCGGATGATCGGACCTCGCCTTGATCACGTGGCGCTCACCGTGCCGGACGTGGAAGCCGCCACAGCTTTCTTCAGGGACCTGCTGGGCGCCGAACTCCTCTACGACCTGGGCCCCTACCGCATCACACGGGGCAACTGGATGGCCGAAAACGTGGGCGTCCATCCACGCGCGGTGATCCGCACACTGCGCCTGCTGCAACTGCCTGGCGGCGGCTGCATCGAGCTGTTCGAGTACGAAGGGCCGGGATCCGGCACCAGCCTTCCGCGCAACAGCGAGGTGGGCGGGCATCACGCGGGCTTTCGCGTGGACGACATCGATGCCATGGTCGAGCGCGCGCGGCAACTGGGCCTGGACGTGCAGGGCGATGTGAAGAGCCATGATGAAGGGCCTTCCAGGGGCCTGCGATGGGTGTATTTCCGTGCGCCCTGGGGAACGCAGCTGGAGTTCGTCAGTTATCCGGACAACTGGCCTCCGGGCATGGCCTGAACAATTTCGTGCTGCGTAAGCAGCGGGACTTGCACCAGGCGGAAGTCAGCGCGAACGCAGTGGACACGCGTTGCCCGACCGCCGATTCTTCACCAATAGCCTAAGGAGAGTGCCATGACACGCCCGCTTGCCGCGCTGTGCGCGATGCTCGTCCTTTTCCTTGCGCTGCCGGCCCACGCGGATGCGGCGCTGGATGAATTTGCGCGCGACCTTGACCGCGCCGAGAGCCTGCGCGCAGTGAAGCGCCTGCAGCACAGCTATGCGCACTACGCGCAGTACGGCCTCTGGAACGAAGTCGGCGCTCTGTTCACGCGCGACGGGCGTTTTGCCTTCGATGGCCTGGTGAAGAAGCCCGCCGAGACTGCAACCGGTGGCGCGGCCATCGCGAAATTCCTGCGTGACCGTTATGGCGCCGGCATGGAAGGGCACCGGGCGGGCAGCCTGTCGGCGATGATGATCGATGCCCCCGTGGTGAACCTCTCGGCTGACGGCAACACCGCGAAGGCACGCTGGCAGACCATCATCTTCCACGGTTACGGCGAGAAGGCCCGCATCGAAGGCGGCGTGTTCGTGAACGACTACGTGCGCGAGCGGGGCGTGTGGAAAATCGCCACCGCGCACTACAACCCGCAGTACGACGGCCTCTACGAGGAGGGCTGGACCAATTGGGGCGGCGGTGACCTGCCGGTGGTTCCCTACCATTTCGATGCCTTGAAGGCCGGCATTCCGATTCCGCCCGCCGAGGGCGCGGCGCCGGCCACCAAGGCCACGCTGGCCGCGTTGCAGGCCCGCGTCGACACCCTCAACGACGAGGACCGCATCCGCAACCTGCAGGCGGCCTACGGCTACTACGCCGATCGCAGGATGTGGGACGACGTGGTAGACCTGTTCGCCGCCGATGGTGTGGTCGAGATCGGCGGGCAAGGTATCTGGAAAGGCAAGGCCGGCGTGCGGCGCTGGCTCGACGGCATCGGCAAGGCCGGTCTCTCGCATGGCCAGCTCAATGACCGCCTGCAGAACGACGTGATCATCACCATCTCTCCGGGCGGCAACGAGGCATTCGCGCGCGGCATCGAACTGGGAATGCTGGGCGAGGCGGATCGGGAGCAGGGCTGGTGGGAAGTGGCCACCTTCCGCAACCGCTTCGTGAAGGAAGATGGCGTCTGGAAGATCCGCGAGATGCGGCGCTTCGTGCAGATGAAGACCGACATCTTCCAGGGCTGGGGCAGGAGCCGCATTGTCGAGCCGGCACCTGGCGGCGCCAATGCGCCTGATGCCGCCGTACCGCGCGCCGATGTTGCGTCGCCGGGCCTTGCCATGCCGGCCTTCCTCAGCGTGCATCCGGTGACCGGGCGCCCGGTGAAAGCCGCAGGCAGCCTGAAGCTGGTGGCCGCGCAGGATCTCACCGGCAAGATCAAGGCAGGGCGGGCTGTCTCCATCAACCTGGCCGAGGCGCGTCGCCGCCTGGCGCGCTCGACTGCCTTTGACGGGGTGGAGAACATTTCTGCCGCGTACGGTTTCTTCGTCGATGACATGAATGCGCTGGGCTGGGCCAGCACCATGGCGAAGAATGGCTTCAAGGAGACGCCTTTCCAGGGCTACCACATCGGCCGCGACCGGCTGATCGCGGCACGCGTGCGCGGCGAGGCACCGACTACGCAGCAGGGCATCTCATACCACTGGCTCATGCAGCCGGTGGTGCTGGTCTCCGAAGATGGCCGGTCAGCCACGGGCCGCTTCCGGCTGTTCCAGCCGCGCACCGGCAAGACCGTGGGCAAGGCCGGTGATTTTTTCTCCGCCTCCTTTTGGGGCGGCATGTACCACGACCGCTATGTGCTCGAGGACGGCGCCTGGCGCATCTGGGAACTCACGCTGGATGAACCCTACATCACGCCAGTGGCCTGGAAGGATGGCGTGTGGGCCAAGGCGAAGGACCCGGCGCCGCGTCCGGCTGGTGCCGCCCCGAGGGCACCGGCCAACAATGCCAACGTCGACGTGCCGGTGACGGCACTGGGTCGCCGCGAGGAGCATTTCCAGGGCGGCACGGGCGTGGCCACGCCGTGGCCGGGCATCCTGCCGATGTGGTTCACGTACACGAATCCGGTCACCGGCCGCGTACCGGAGAACCACCAGCCGGATTGCGTGCTGTGCGCACTGCGGCCGGAGCTGAAGCTGGACCGCAACGGCTACCAGGAACCGCCGGACGCACCCGCCGCAAACCGCGCGCCCTGACTGCGCCCGGGCCGCACGGGCGCTGCCGCATCCAGTGCAGGCATCGTCCTACCGGGCAGGGAGCCGATGACGGAATGCCGGGCGTGAATGCACGGTGCACGCTGCGCGCATGGCAACGCGCGCCGCGGACATCTTCGTCGAGACGCTCATCGAATGGGGCGTCGACCGGATCTTCGGCCTGCCCGGCGACGGCATCAACGGACTGATCGAGGCACTGCGCACGCGGCAGGACCGCATCCGTTTCATCCAGGCTCGCCATGAACAGGCAGCGGCCTTCATGGCCTGCGCCCACGCCAAGTGGACCGGTCGCCTGGGCGTGTGCCTGGCCACCACCGGCCCCGGCGGCATCAATCTTCTCAATGGCCTCTATGATGCGCGCTTCGACAGGGCGCCCGTGCTGGCAATCACCGGGCTGCCGTACCACGATCTCGCGCACACCCATACGCAGCAGGACGTGGATCATCCGCGCCTGTTCCAGGACGTGGCCGAGTACAGCGTAGCCCTGCAGGGAGCACAGCATGTGCGCGCCGGTGTATCCCTGGCCTGCCGCACGGCGCTGGCCAGGCGCGCCGTGGCGCATGTCGCCATTCCCGTCGACGTGCAGGAAGAGCAACTTGATGACGACGAGCCCTCGCCGCGCCACAAGGTGGAGCCATCGGTCAATGCCGTGGGCGCCAGGCTGGTTCCTGCCGCCGGGGATGTAGCGCGGGCCGCGGCGTTGCTGCAGCAGGGACGGCGCGTCGCCATCCTTGCAGGACAGGGTGCGCGCGGCGCTGGCGATGCCCTGCTGCGCACCAGCGAGCTGCTGGGCGCGCCCATTGCCAAGGCACTGCTGGGCAAGGATGTGGTCCCCGACGTGCATCCGCATGTCACAGGTGGTGTCGGGTACCTGGGTTCGCGCGCATCGCAGGAAGTACTGGCAGCCTGCGACACACTGCTGATCGTGGGCTCCGGGTTTCCCTACATCGAGTATTACCCCAGGCCAGGCCAGGCAAAAGTGGTGCAGATTGACGCGGACGGTGCGCGCATCAGCCTGCGTTACCCGGTGGATGCGGCCATCATCGGCGACGCGCGCGAAAGCCTGGACCTGCTCAACCCCCAGCTTGCCCCGTCCAGGGACCGCAGCTTCATCGACCAGGCTGCGCAATGGAAATCGCAGTGGCTGGCGGCGCTGGCTGCCGGAGCCGCGCGTGCCGGTTCGCCAATGAAACCGCAGCGCGTGGTGTCGGAGCTGGATGCACGGCTGGCCGAGGATGCGATCATTGCCACCGACTGCGGCCACAACACCGGCCTTGCCGCGCAATACCTGCAGATCCGCGGCACGCAGCGCTTTGGTGTATCCGGCACCCTGGCATCGATGGGCGGCGGAGTGCCCTACGCCATTGCTGCCGCGCTTGCTTTTCCGGGACGCCAGGTGGTGGCGGTGGTGGGAGATGGCGGCCTTGGCATGAGCCTCGCCGAGCTGGCCACCTGCGTACGCTACCGCCTGCCCGTGAAGGTGATCGTCATCAACAACAGCTCGCTGGGCCAGATCAAGTGGGAACAGATGATGTTCCTCGGCAATCCCGAGTTCGGCTGTGACCTGGCACCTGTCGACTACGCGCAGGTGGCCCATGCAATGGGCATGCATGCGCGACGGGTGGCCGCCGCGGATCAATGTGCCGCGGAACTGGAGGAAATCCTCGCGCATCCGGGCCCGGCCCTGCTGGATGCCGTGGTGGATGCCAGCGAACCCATGCTGCCGCCGAAGCGGCGCGAAGACTATGTGAAGAAGCTGCAGCAGGCGCTTGAGGCTGGAACCCCTGACCGGGCTGCCATCGAGGAGGCGCTGAAGCAGGAGCCCGCCCGCACCTCGCTGCGCGAATGACCCCTGGTGCGCATGCGTGAAGCGGGCGCCCGCGGCGGGTGATCCCGTGGTGGATTGCGCCGCGGGGGCGGCCTGCCTATCCTGCCGTCAAGGCAGGGAAAGGGGGCGCGCATGAAGTCCGCATCGGCACTGGTGGCAACATTGCTCTGTGCGCTGGCCGGCATGGCGCAGGCGCACCACGGCATCTCCAACTGGGACCTCAACAGGGACATCACCCTCACCGGGCGCCTCACCCAAATCGAACTGATCAATCCGCACGCCTGGATCCACCTTGAAGTGCGCGGGCCCGATGGGCGCACTTCCAGCTGGAAGTGCGAGATGCGCTCGGTGAATGCCTTGCGGCGGTCGGGCTGGACGCGCGAGATGTTCCGCATCGGCAGCACCATCACGGTTACCGGATCACCGGAACGACGCAAGCCGGACCAGTGTTATCTGGCCACCATACTTTTTGCAGACGGCAGCAGCATGGACCGTTATGGCCAGCGCCAGCTCGCCGTGGCACAGGCCGCTCCCGCGCCGGCCCGTCGCGCCGCGCGTACGGCAGATGGCCGGCCCAACCTCGCCGGTGAATGGGCCGCCGAGCAACGCGTGATGTCCGATCCACGCGGGCAAGTGGGCACGCTGGTGCCGCTCAGCGAGGCAGGGAAAATGAAACCTGGTGAGATGCCCGGCGGGCAGGGTGCTTTCCCTGGCGCCCGCGGTTCGCCTGCTTCGCTGGCCGCCGATCCGGTGAAGGCGGCCTGGGACCGGCCGATCCCCGTGCAGCTCACGGCGCAGGGGCGGCGCGCCGTACAGGCCTTTGATCCGGCCAGCACCGACAACCCGCGATTGCGCTGCGAGCCCACCAGCATCATCTTCGACTGGACCTTCGATTCGGTGGTGAACCGCATCGAGCAGACACCCACACGCATCACCCTGCGCTACGGGCACATGGACCTCGCGCGCGAGATCCACCTGGATGGCAAGGCACCGCCGCAGGGCCTCAAGCCCTCGCGCGCCGGCTATTCCGTGGGTCGCTGGGATGGCAACGTGCTGGTGGTAGAGACCACCGGAATTTCTCCCGGCGTGCTCAACGCCGACTCGCGCATCCTGCACGGCGCGAAGCTCAAGGTGGTGGAGCGTTTCGAACTGGACGCCAGCGGCACGCGGCTCACGCGCAGCTTCGTGGCGGAGGATCCGGAATATTTTGCCGGCAGCTGGAGCGGCACCGACGTAGTACTGCCGGCGGATGTGTCGTACGCGCCCTATGCCTGCCGCGATCCCGGTGGCGCTCCGGCAGGACGCTGAACGACTCAGTCCGGGTTGCGCGCCAGCTCATACTGGCAGGCCGTGACGGCCGCGGCCACATTCAGCGATTCCATCACGCCCGTGCCGCTGATGGCGAAGGGCCGTGCGGCCAGTGCCGTCACTTCTGCGCGCGGCAATCCCCGCGCCTCGTTGCCGAAGATGAAGCAGTCGCATTCCCGGAACGCAGGCGTGGTGATGGATTCGCCCTGCAGGTCGAGGCAGGCGAGGCGGCGGAAGCGCGTCGACAGCGCATCCAGCGGCACGTCCTTTTCCACCGGCACGTGGAAGATGGCCCCCATGCTGGCACGCACCACCTTGCCATTGTGCAGGTCCACGCTGTCGGGACTGAGCAGGCAGCGGAATTTTCCGAACCAGGCCAGCGTGCGCAGGATGGTGCCGAGGTTGCCCGGATCCTGGATCTCGTGCAGGTAGATGGCGCGTTCGCCTTCCTGCGGGGCAGCCGGGGGCAGGATGGGTGCCACCGCCACGATGCCCTGTGGCGTGCGCGTCTCGCTGATCTGGGCCATCTGCCGTGTCGTGATGGCGTGGACGCCGAGCTGGCTGCGCCAGCCGGCGTGCTCGCCGGTGACGTAGATCTCGCTGGCGCGCAGCCGCGGCTCCTGCACCGCGGCCTTCTGCAGCTCCTGCACCAGGTGCTCGCCTTCCAGCAGGTACCAGCCCGCCTCGTCGCGGAACTTCTTCTGCTGCAGCTTGCGGATGTCCTCGAACTTCATGCCAGGCTCCGTGCCACGGCCTCCGCCACCCTGATGCCGTCGACCCCGGCCGAGAGGATGCCGCCGGCATAACCGGCGCCTTCGCCGCAGGGATACAGTCCGCGCACGTTGAGGCTCTGCAGCGTTTCTGCATCGCGCGTGACACGCACCGGCGAAGAAGTGCGTGTTTCGACGCCAGTGAGCACGGCGTCATCGCGGTCGAAGCCACGGATCTGCCGCCCGAACGCCGGCAGGGCCTCGCGCATCGCCTCGATCGCAAAGTCGGGCATTGCCAGCGCCAGATCGCCGGGCCGCACGCCCGGCTTGTAGGAGGGGATCACTTCCCCCAGTCCCGTGGAAGCCATGCCGCGCAGGAAGTCACCCACCAGCTGCGCCGGTGCGCTGTAGTCACTTCCGCCCAGCACGAAGGCGGTGGATTCCAGCTGTTCCTGCAGCGCCAGGCCGGCCAGCGGTCCGCCCGGGTAATCCACCTCGGGACTGATGCCCACCACGATGCCGGCATTGGCATTGCGCTCATTGCGCGAATACTGGCTCATGCCGTTGGTCACCACGCGCTGCGGTTCGGAGGTGGCCGCGACCACGGTGCCGCCCGGGCACATGCAGAAGCTGTAGACGCTGCGTCCATTGCTGGCATGGTGCACCAGCTTGTAATCGGCTGCGCCGATCTCCGGATGGCCCGCAAAGCGTCCCAGCCGCGCCGCGTCGATGATCGACTGCGGATGTTCGATGCGAAAGCCGATGGAGAACGGCTTGGCCTCGAGGAACACGCCGCGCCGCTCCAGCATGCGCATGGTGTCGCGCGAGCTGTGGCCCGGCGCCAGCACCACGTGGCGGGAATGCACGGTTTCGCCATTGTCGAGCACTACGCCCTGCACGCCGCCATCCTCAAGCAGCAGGTCGGTGACGCGGCTGTCGAAGCGCACCTCGCCGCCGAGCGAGAGGATCTCCCTGCGCATCGTCGCCACCACGCCCGTGAGGCGGAAGGTGCCGATGTGCGGCTTGCTCACATAGAGGATCTCCGCCGGCGCGCCCGCGCGCACGAACTCGCGCATCACCTTGCGCCCGTAGAATTTCGGGTCGCGGATCTGGCTGTAGAGCTTGCCGTCGGAAAAAAGCCCCGCACCGCCTTCGCCGAACTGCACGTTCGACTCCGGCGTGAGGATGCGTTGCCGCCACAGCGCCCAGGTGTCGCGCGTGCGCTGGCGCACCTCGCGGCCGCGTTCCAGCACGATGGGCCTGAAGCCCATCTGCGCCAGCAGCAGCGCCGCGAACAGCCCGGCCGGTCCGAAACCCACCACCAGCGGGCGCTCGCGCAGCGCGGCGGGCGCCTGTGCCACGGGGTGGTATGCGGTGTCCGGCGCTGCTTCCACCTGCCGGTCCTGCGCCAGGCGGCGCAGCACTGCGGCCTCGTCGCGCACGGTCACGTCGACGATGCAGACGAAGATGATGCCGCTGCCCTTGCGGCGCGCATCGTAGCTGCGCTTGAACAGCGTCAATTCCTGCAGCTCCGCGTCGGCAATGCCGAGACGCCGCACGACGGCGGTGCGCAGGGATTCGGGCGTGTAGTCGAGCGGCAGCTGCAGCCCGGAGATGCGGATCACCGCGGACATCCTGGCCGGTCAATCCGGCAGAGGGTTACAATTGCGCCATTCTACCGCGTGGCACCCGCACATGGCCCGATCCAAGAGCAGCGCCAGCTGGATGTCGCGGCATCTCAGCGACCCCTTCGTCAAGCAGGCGCAGAAGGATGGTTACCGCTCCCGCGCCGCCTACAAGCTGCTGGAGCTGAACGAGAAGGACAAGCTCATCCGCCCCGGCATGCGCATCCTCGACCTCGGTTCGGCGCCGGGCGGCTGGTCGCAGGTCGCCGGACGCCTGGTGGGAGCGAAGGGGCTGGTGCTGGCCACCGACATCCTGCCCATGGATGCCCTGCGCAACGTGGATTTCATCCAGGGCGACTTCACCGACGAGGCCATCGTGCAGCAGCTGCTCGACTGGCTGGGCGGCGGCAAGTTCGACCTGATCGTGTCCGACATTGCGCCCAACATCACCGGCATCGATTCGGCCGACCAGGCCTCCTCCATCTACTTTTTGGAGCTGGCGCTGGATACCGTGCGGCAGACGCTGAAGCCCGGCGCCACCTTCGTGGCCAAGATGTTCCAGGGCGCCGGCTCCGACCAGTACCTGAAGGAACTGCGCTCGCATTTCGACAAGGTGCTCATCAGGAAGCCGGCCGCATCACGCAAGGAATCGCGCGAGGTCTACCTGGTGGCCAAGGGATTCAGGAGCCAGTCGGCCACGCGTTGACGCGGGCCTGCGTCAACGTCAGCCGGACGCGTCAGAAGCGTTCGTCGGGCCGCAGGTAGCGCCACTTGCCGGCGGGCAGGCCACCCAGCATCACGTTGCCGCTGCGCACGCGCTTGAGTCCCGCCACATACAGGCCCACCAGCTCGCACATGCGGCGGATCTGCCGCTTGCGGCCCTCGCGCAGCACGAAACGCAGCTGCTCGTCGTTCTGCCAGGTCACCTGCGCGGGCTTGAGCTTCACGCCATCGAGGTACATGCCATGCCGCAGGCGATCCAGGCCGTCGGCCGCAATCCGTCCCTCCACGCGCACCAGGTATTCCTTCTCGATCATGGAGTTCTCGCCGATCAGCTGCTTGGCAACCCGGCCATCCTGCGTGAGCACCAGCAGTCCGGTGGAATCGATGTCGAGGCGGCCCGCCGGCGCTAGTCCGCGCAAATGGGCCGGGTCAAAACGCAGGGGAGAAGGATCTGCGCTCCAGCGGTTCTCCGGCCGGATCAGCACCACGGCCGGCTCGTAACCATCCTCTGCCTGGCCTGAGACATAGCCCACCGGCTTGTGCAGCAGGATGGTCACCTGGGTGTCCTGGTGCGCGCGGGCTGCCGGGTCGATCTCGATGCGGGCCTCGGCCGGGACACGCACGCCCAGCGTATCGATGACCTGGCCGTCGACCTTCACCCAGCCGCTGGTGATCCAGCGCTCGGCCTCGCGACGCGAACACAGGCCCCGCTCGCCCATGAGCTTGGAGAGGCGCGGGTTCTCCATTCAGCCGCGCACATCGGCCAGGGAGTTGTCCCTCGCCAGCTGCACCACGACATAGGAACAGCTGGCGCTGATCCTGATGCCTTCGCTGCGCGCCCAGGCCACGGCGGCATCCAGCAGCTGGCGCGCCACGCCCCGGCCCCGCAGCGCAACGTCCACCTGGGTATGGTCGATGAGGATGCGGCCCGGGCCCAGCCGGCGATAGGTCATTTCGGCAATGCGCCTGCCGTCGCGCGCCAGGAAGAAGGCGCCGCCACCGGCACCCTCCTCATGCGAAATGACGTCTTCAGCCATCGTCAGTGAATGTAGCCCCGTTCGCCGTGCTCGGCCAGATCCAGGCCCTGGGACTCTGATTCTTCGCCCACGCGCAGGCCCAGCGTCACGTCGATGAGCTTCAGCAGCACCCAAGTCACCAGCCCGCACCAGGCCATGGTGACCACCACGCCCAGCGCCTGCACGCCGAACTGCGCACCGATGGACTGCTGCACCGGAAAGCCCGTGCCGCCCAGCGATGTGGCGGCGAATACGCCGGTAAGCAGGCTGCCCACGATGCCGCCCACGCCATGCACGGGCGACACGTCCAGCGAGTCATCCAGGTGCAGCACGCGCTTCAGGAACTGCGTGGCCAGGAAACACACCACGCCGGCGGCCAGGCCAATGGCCAGCGCGCCGCCCAGGCCCACGAATCCCGATGCGGGTGTGATGGTGCCGAGGCCAGCCACCATGCCGGTGATCACGCCCAGCAGGCTGGGTTTGCCGTACTTGCTCCACTCCATGATCATCCACGCCAGTGCGCCGGCCGAGGCGCCCAGGTGAGTGACCAGCACCGCCATGGAGGCGCCGCTGCCGGCACCCAGCGCGCTGCCACCGTTGAAGCCGAACCAGCCCACCCACAGCATGCCTGCGCCGCAGGCCGCCAGCGGCAGGCTGTGCGGAGGCATGGGCACATGCGGGAAACCGCGGCGGCGGCCGATCACAATCGCGCACACCAGTGCGGCCATGCCCGCGTTCACGTGCACCACCAGGCCGCCGGCGAAGTCCATCACGCCCAGCTTCGCCAGCCAGCCGCCGCCCCAGATCCAGTGCGCAATGGGCACGTACACCAGCAGCAACCACAGGGACGAGAACCACAGCACCGCGCTGAAGCGGATACGTTCGGCATAACCGCCGATCACCAGCGCCGGGGTGATGATGGCAAAGGTCATCTGGAACATGGCGAACAGGGGCTCCGGAATCGTGCCGGTGAGTCCCTCGCGCGTGACGTCGCGGAAGAACGCCGCGTCGAGCCCGCCGATCAGCGCCTGCGCGCCACCGCCATCGCGGAATACCAGGCTGTAGCCCACTGCGTACCACAGCACCGTTGCCACGCCGGTGATGGCGAAGCACTGCACGAGGATGGACAGCGAGTTCTTGCTGCGGACCAGGCCGCTGTAGAACAGCGCAAGGCCCGGCAGCGTCATGAAAAGCACAAGCGCGGTGGATGTGAGCATCCAGGCGGTGTCGGCACCGCTCAGTTCAGGTGTAGCCACGGAAATGAGCCCCCAGGTCGAGTTCCCGATTCTTGTTGGCGGCGATTATGCAGTGGGCACAACCGTTGGTCTAACCAACCTGATGCGCACCAGGGTGGTGCAAAAAAAGGCCGGCTGCGAAGCCGGCCTGACGGGTCGCTTGTGCTTGCGGCGGCGGTCTACCTGCCGCTCGTGCGGGCGATGGCCGCCTCCATCAGCGGGACCATGGCCTTGCGGCCTGCCTCGACCCTGAGGCGTGCCTGCTTCTGCTGCTCGTTCTCGTCGGCCACAGGCGGCACCGTGCGGGCCAGGTCGAGCGCAGACTTGCCGGCCGCGTCCTTCAGCAGCGGATTGGCGCCGCGATCCAGCAGCAGCTTGGCCACGCGGTCGTTGCCAGTTTCGGCGGCATGCATCAGTGCGGTCTTGCCTTCCTGGTCGTTGCGGCCCTGCACATAGGAGATGAGCTTCGCGGTGCGCTTCTGGCTGCCGATGACCTGTGCATCGATGGCGGCGCCGGCATCCAGCAGCAGTTCGAGGGTCCTCAGCGTGCGCGCCGGATCGCCGCCACCGCCGCCGCCGCCGGCACGGCCGCCGGTGCCGCTCATGCCAACGGCGCTCATCAGCGGGGTCATCTCGAACACATTGCGCAGGTCGACCTCGGCCCCGTGCGCCAGCAACGCCTGGATGGCGTCATGATCATTGTTCATCGCCGCGATCATCAGCGGGCCGGTGCCGCCACGGCGGTCGTACTGCTCGAAACGCCCGCCGCCGGTGCCATAGGGTCGCTTCTGGGTGAGCTGGTGGTTGGTGTCCACGCCCACGTCCAGCAGGCGGTTGATGACATCCATCGCGGTGACGGCAGGTGCGCGCGCAGCGCCCGGCACGCCCGGACCAGCGGCGGCTCCGCCGGGGCCACCCGCGCCGCCGGGACC
>JALYWF010000058.1 GCA_030852845.1 Pseudomonadota bacterium | reverse complement strand
CCCTTCAGGCGGTCGAACTCGGTGTCGTGCACGCCGGTGACGAAGATGATGGGAGTACTCTCGAAGCGGGGATGATCGTGGATCATCGCGGCGGTTTCGAAGCCGTCCATGCCCGGCATGCTCACGTCGAGCAGGATCAGCGCGAACTCGGTATCCATCAGGCGCTCCAGCGCCTCTGCACCGGAATGCACACTGATGAGGTTCTGCCCGAGCTCCTCCAGGATGGACTGGTAGGAAAGCAGGCGGGCCTGCTGGTCATCAACCAGCAGGATATTGACGCGGTCTTCCGCTGCCTCGGTCACGTGCGACATACGTCTCAGCGGTGCAGCCACATGCGCACCAGTGACAGCAGCTGTTCGGTATTCACGGGCTTCGCCACGTAATCAGAGGCGCCCGCCTCCAGGCACTTTTCCCGGTCCCCCTTCATGGCCTTGGCAGTGAGCGCGATGATGGGCAGGCGCCGGAACTGCGGCCGCGAGCGGATGCGCCGCATCGTCTCGTAGCCATCCATCTCCGGCATCATCACGTCCATCAGCACCAGCGCCAGCTCCTCGGTGCCGTCGAGGATGTTGATGGCGTCCTGGCCGTTGTTGGCGCTGACTACCTGCATCTTGTGCCGCTCGAGCAGGCTGCTGAGGGCAAAGATGTTGCGGATGTCATCGTCCACCACCAGCACCTTGCGTCCGGCCAGCGATTCATCGCCCCGGTGCAGGGATTCGATCATCCGCTGCCGCGAGGCTGGCAGGTCCGCGATCACACGGTGCAGGAACAGCGCGGTCTCATCCAGCAGCCGCTCGGGTGAGCGGACGCCCTTGAGCACGATGCTCTTGGCCTTCTGGCGCAGCTGCGCGTCCTCCTCTTCGGTCAGTTCCCGTCCGGTGAACACGACGATGGGCAGGTCGCGAAGCTCTGCATGCTGCTGGATCTCCGCCAGCAGCGTGAAGCCGGAAGTGTCCGGCAGGTGCAGGTCTAGCACCATGCAGTCGAACTGTCCTGCGCGCAGGGCTTCCATTGCCGCCGCGCCGCTGCCCACCGTGGTGATGGCGAGGTCCTCGGATCCCAGCAGCTCGGTGATGCTCATCTGTTCGGCAGGGTTGTCCTCCACCACCAGCAGGCGTCGCTCCCGCGTGGAGGCGAAATCCTTGATGCGGCGGAGCGCGGCCTCCAACCCCTCGGTGGTGGCCGGTTTGTTCATGAACGAGAACGCGCCCCGCTCCAGGCCGTACTGCCGCTCCTCCTCCACCGTGAGGATCTGCACGGGGATGTGTCGCGTGACGGGGTCGTGCTTGAGCTGGTTGAGCACCGTCCAGCCCAGCATGTCCGGCAGGAAGACATCCAGCGTGATCGCCGTGGGCCGATGGCGGCGGGCAAGATCCAGCGCCTCGGCACCGGTCTTCGCCACCACCACCTTGAACCCGCAGTCACGGGCCAGGTTCAGCAGCACGCGTCCGTAGTGCGGGTCGTCCTCCACCACCAGCAGCACCGCATCATCCGGCTGCAGCCCGGCCGCATCATCCAACAGCTCTTCGGCGCGATTGGTGGGCAGTGTGATGGCACGGAAGCGGCCGGTCTCCGACGTGTTCGGCGTACTGGAGGGCTGCTGTGCAGGGGCGAAGGCAGCGCCCATGTAGGCCAGCGGCAGGTAAAGCGAGAAGGTGCTGCCCACGCCGGGGGCGCTGGTGAGGCGCAGCTCGCCGCCCAGCAGGTGCGCCAGCTCGCGACTGATCGCAAGACCGAGGCCAGTGCCGCCATACTTGCGGGAAGTGCCGGCATCGGCCTGCTGGAAGGCCTCGAAGATGATCTTCTGCTTTTCCGGGGCGATGCCGATGCCCGAATCGGTCACCGCGAATTCCACCACGCCCGGCGCCTGACTGAGCACCGGATGATCGGGCGACCAGCCGCCCTCGGCCAAGCCCACGTGCAGCCGCACACTCCCCTGCGCGGTGAACTTGAAGGCGTTGGACAGCAGGTTCTTCAACACCTGCATCAACCGCTTGGAGTCGGTGGTGATATGCCGGCCCAGGCGCGGATCGAAGTCCGTCGAGAAGGCCAGCTTGCGACCCTCGGCCTCGTGGCGGAAGTTGCGTTCCACGGTCTCGCGCAGGTGGGTGAACAGCAGGTCCTCGGATTCCACTGTCACCGTGCCGGATTCGATCTTCGAGAGGTCGAGGATGTCGCTGATCAGGTTCAGAAGGTCGGTGCCGGCGCCGTGGATGGTCTTGGCGAACTCCACCTGCCGCGAGGAGAGGTTGCTGTCGGCATTCTCTGCCAGCTGCTGGCCGAGGATCAGGATGCTGTTGAGCGGCGTGCGCAGCTCGTGCGACATGTTGGCCAGGAACTCTGACTTGTAGCGTGAGGTGAGCGCCAGCTCGCCGGCTTTTTCCTCCAGCGCGCGGCGCGCCAGCTCGATCTCCTGGTTCTTGCGCTCCACCTCGGCATTCTGCTCGGCCAGCAGGCGCGCCTTGGTGGCCAGCTCCTCGTTGGTCTGCTGCAGCTCGCGCTGCTGGGTCTGCAGCTCGCCGGCCAGCTCCTGCGACTGGCGCAGCAGGCCCTCGGTGCGCATCGTGGCCTCGATGGTATTGAGCACCACGCCGATACTGCCGGTGAGCTGCTCGAGGAAGGCCAGGTGCGAGGCGGTGAACTCATGCAGCGAGGCCAGCTCGACCACTGCCTTTACCTGCCCCTCGAACAGCACGGGAAGTGCGATCACCGTGCGCGCCGGGGCGGAAATGAGGCCGCTGGTGACGTGCACAACGTCTTCCGGGACCACGTCGACCAGGATGCGTCTGCCGTCCACGGCGCATTGGCCGATGATGCCCTCGTTGAGATGATAGCGGCGCGGCGTGCTGCCATCACGCGTATCTGCGTAGCTGGAAAGCTGCTTCAGGACGGGGCCGCGCGCATCGTTGTCCATCACGTACATGATGGCGTGCTGGGCGTTCACCAATGGGGCGAGCTCGGCCAGCAGCATGTTGCCCAGGGTCACCAGGTCGCGCTGGCCCTGCATCATGCCGCTGAACTTGGCCAGGTTGGTCTTCAGCCAGTCCTGCTCGGTGTTGCGCTCGGTGGTGACCTTGAGCGTGCCGATCATCGCATTGATGTTGTCCTTCAGCTCGGACACCTCGCCGCGCGCCTCCACCTGGATGCTGCGGGTGAGCTGGCCCTTCGTCACTGCGGTGGCCACCTCTGCAATGGCGCGCACCTGCGTGGTGAGGTTGGCTGCCAGGAGGTTCACGTTGGCAGTGAGGTCGCGCCAGGTGCCGGAGGCGCCCGGCACATTGGCCTGGCCGCCGAGGCGGCCTTCCACGCCTACCTCGCGGGCCACGCTGGTCACCTGTTCGGCGAAGGTGGCCAGTGTGTCGGTCATGCTGTTGATGGTTTCGGCCAGAGCGGCCACCTCGCCGCGCGAGTCCACCAGCAGGCGCTGGCGCAGGTCGCCGTTGGCCACGGCCGTCACCACCTTCACGATGCCGCGCACCTGGTTGGTGAGGTTGTTGGCCATGGTGTTGACGTTGTCGGTGAGGTCCTTCCAGGTGCCGGCCACGCCGGGCACGATGGCCTGGCCGCCGAGCTTGCCTTCGGTACCCACCTCGCGCGCCACGCGCGTCACCTCGGCGGAGAAGCCGTTGAGCTGGTCCACCATGGTGTTGATGGTGTTCTTCAGCTCCAGGATCTCCCCGTTCACGTCCACCGTGATCTTGCGCGACAGGTCGCCGCGCGCGATGGCGGTGGACACCTCGGCGATATTGCGCACCTGGCCGGTGAGGTTGCTGGCCATGGAGTTCACGTTATCGGTGAGATCCTTCCAGGTGCCGGCCACGCCGGGCACGATGGCCTGGCCACCCAGCTTGCCCTCGGTGCCCACCTCGCGCGCCACGCGCGTCACCTCGGCCGCGAAGCCGTTGAGCTGGTCCACCATCGTGTTGATGGTTTCCTTCAGCTGCAGGATCTCGCCCTTCACGTCCACGGTGATCTTGCGCGACAGGTCACCGCGCGCGATGGCGGTGGACACCTCGGCGATGTTGCGCACCTGGCCGGTCAGGTTGCCGGCCATGCTGTTCACGTTGTCGGTGAGGTCCTTCCAGATGCCGGCCACGCCGGTCACGATGGCCTGGCCGCCGAGCTTGCCTTCCGTGCCCACTTCGCGCGCCACGCGCGACACCTCGCCGGCGAAGCCGTTCAGCTGGTCCACCATCGTGTTGATGGTGTTCTTCAGCTCCAGGATCTCGCCGCGCACGTCCACCGTGATCTTGCGCGAGAGGTCGCCGTTGGCGACCGCGATCGTCACTTCGGAAATGTTGCGGACCTGGGCGGTCAGGTTCGACGCCATGAAGTTGACGTTGTCGGTGAGGTCCTTCCAGGTGCCGGCCACGCCGGGGACCTGGGCCTGGCCGCCGAGCTTGCCCTCCGTGCCCACTTCACGGGCGACGCGCGTCACTTCGGAAGCGAAGGAGTTCAGCTGGTCCGTCATCGTGTTGACGG
>JALYWF010000048.1 GCA_030852845.1 Pseudomonadota bacterium | reverse complement strand
ACCCGGGCCCGGGCGCGGTGCCGGCCGGAGGGATTGACCGGTGACCCAGCTGGCCACCAGGCCCCAGGCGCTCCCGGTCCGGGGCGGCGCGTTGCGCGCCCTGCGATCGCCCACGCCGGTGTCGGTCGGCGGCGCCACGGTGGTGCTTCCCCCGCTCGGCGCGCTCGGCGTGCCGCTGCTTGCGGTCGTCGTGCTGGCGATGCTGCTGCTGCCGCTGCCGGCGCCGCTGCTCGACTTCCTCTTCACCTTCAACATCGCCCTGTCGCTGCTGGTGATGCTGGTGGCGGTCTACACCGTCCGGCCGCTCGACTTCGCGGTCTTCCCGACGGTGCTGCTGGTGACCACGCTGCTGCGGCTGTCGCTCAATGTCGCCTCCACGCGGGCGGTGCTGATGCACGGCCACACCGGCACCGACGCGGCCGGGCAGGTGATCCACTCCTTCGGCGAGTTCGTGGTCGGTGGCAACTACGCCGTCGGCGTGGTGGTGTTCATCATCCTCACGGTGATCAACTTCGTGGTGGTGACCAAGGGCGCAGGCCGCATCTCCGAGGTCACCGCGCGCTTCACCCTCGATGCCATGCCCGGCAAGCAGATGGCCATCGACGCCGACCTCAACGCCGGCCTCATCACCCAGGAAGAGGCGCGCACCCGCCGCCAGGAAGTGCGCTCCGAGGCGGACTTCTACGGTTCGATGGACGGCGCCAGCAAGTTCGCCCGCGGCGACGCCACCGCGGGCCTCATCATCCTCGTGCTCAACATGATCGGTGGCCTGGCCATCGGCATCATGGCGCATGACATGGCCTTCTCCGATGCGGCACGCACCTACACGCTGCTGACCATCGGCGACGGCCTGGTGGCGCAGATCCCGGCGCTGCTGCTGTCCACGGCGGTGGCCATCATCGTCACCCGCATGTCCCGCTCGCAGGACATGGGCGGTGAAATCGGCCGCCAGCTCGTAGGTCAGCCCAAGGCGCTGTACGTGGCGGCGGCGGTGATCGGCATCATGGGCCTGATCCCGGGCATGCCCAACCTGGTATTCCTCGGCATCGCTGCCCTGTGCGTGGTGGTGGCCGGCGTGGTGCGCAAGAAGGCCGCGGCAGCAGCGGCAGAGGTTGTGGCACAGCAGCTGGCCGATGCGACCGCCGTGCCGGTGGTGCAGCCGGAGAACCGCGAACTGTCCTGGGATGACGTGCGCCCGGTGGACCTGCTGGGCCTGGAAGTGGGCTACCGCCTCGTGCCGCTGGTGGATACCAGCCAGGGCGGGGACCTGCTGGCACGCATCCGCGGCGTGCGCCGCAAGCTCACGCAGGAGCTGGGTTTCCTCGTGCCGGCCGTGCACATCCGCGACAACCTGGAATTCGCGCCCACCGTCTACCGCATCATCATCTCCGGCGTGCCGGTGGGTGAGGGCGTGGTGCATCCGGACCGCGAGCTGGCCATCAATCCGGGCAAGGTGTTCGGCAAGGTCACCGGCATCGAGACCACCGACCCGGCCTTCGGCATGGAAGCGGTGTGGATCGAGCCGGGCGCGCGCGACCATGCGCAGACGCTGGGCTATACCGTGGTGGATCCCGGCACCGTGATCGCCACCCATCTCTCGCATCTGGTCCAGACCCACGCGCACGAGCTGCTGGGCCACGAGGAAGTGCAGCAGCTGCTCAATGCCCTGGGCAAGACGGCGCCGAAACTGGTGGAAGACCTGATACCGCGCGTGCTGCCGATGAGCACCGTGGTGCGCGTGCTGCAGGGCCTGCTGGCCGAGCGCGTCCCCATCCGCAACATGCGCACCATCATCGAGACGCTGGCCGAGCATGCGCCGCGCACGCCGGAACCGGCGCAGCTGCAATCGCTGGTGCGCGTGGCCCTGGGCCGGCAGATCGTGCAGGACATCGCAGGCCTCAAGGACGAGCTGCCGGTGATCACGCTGGACAACGACCTGGAGCAGCTGCTGCAGGGCTCGCTGGCGGCACCGGGCGGCAGTCCGGGTCTTGAACCCGGCATCGCCGAACGCCTGCAGCAGCAGCTGGCTGGCGCCGCGCGCCGCCAGGAAACCCTGGGCGAGCCAGCCGTGCTGCTCGTGCCCCCGACATTGCGCCAGACGCTGTCGCGCTTCGTGCGCGCCGGTGTGCCCGGCCTTTCAGTGCTGGCCTGGAACGAGATTCCCGACAACCGCCGTGTGCGCCTGGTAACCGCTGTAGGAAAGTAGCCCATGAAGATCAAGACCTATACCCACCGTGACATGCGCAGTGCGCTGCGCCAGGTGCGCGAGGAGCAGGGGCCGGATGCGGTGATCCTTTCCTCCCGCCAGTTGCCCGAGGGCGTCGAAGTCACTGTCGGCGTGGACCCGGAAACCCAGCTGGCCGTGCAGCTTGAAGCTGCGGCGCCGCAAGCTGCGGCCCCCACGGGTTTCGCGCAAGTGCTGGCACGGGCAACAAGCGCTGCCGCGCCCACCGCATCGCCGGCGGCCGACGCCAGCCTCAGCGAGGAACTGCGCACCATGCGCCACCTGCTGGAGCGCCAGCTCTCCCAGCTGGCCTGGAACGACCTGACGCGCCGGGCACCGGAAACAGCCGAACTGCTGAAGGAACTCACCGCCATGGGTGTGGCCTCCGGTCTCGCCTCCGGGCTGCTCGCCCAGCTGCCGGACGGTGTGGGCCGCGACGACGCGCATCGCCGCGTGCTGGCCATGCTCACGCGGCGCATCAACACCACCGGGGATGACCTGCTGGACCAAGGCGGCCGCGTGCTGTTCGTGGGACCCACCGGCGTGGGCAAGACCACCGGCATCGCCAAGCTCGCCGCCCGCTGGGTGATGCGCCATGGCACGCGCGGCATCGCGCTGATCTCGCTGGATGACCAGCGCTTTGGCGCGCAGGAACAGATGCGCGTGCTGGGCCGGCTGCTGGGCGTGGAGTGCTACACGCTGGAAGGTCCGGCTGAATTGCCCGCCCTGATGGCCCGCCTCGGCGAGCACCGCCTGGTGCTGGTCGATACCGCCGGCATCGGCGCCGGCCATCGCGACCTGGCCGCGCGCGCGGCACAGATCCAGCGCGCCGCGCGGTTGTCCGGCGCCCAGGTGTGGCTCACGCTTTCGGCAGGCGCCCAGGCCGGTGTCATCGGCGAGGCGATGCAGGCCTTTGCTGCCTGCGCGCCTTCGGCGCTGCTGCTCACCCGTGTCGATGAGGCCGTGAGCCTCGGCGGTACGCTCTCGGCCCTCGCGGCCTCCGGACTGCCGGTGGCCTATGTTTCCAACGGCACACGCATCCCCGAGGATCTGGCACCGGCTCGTGCCCACCAGCTGGTGGCGCGCGCTGTGTTCCTGGCGCGCAGCGCCGATACCTCGGTGGGCGAGGAATTGCTGGTGCGCCGTTTCGGCGGAGTTGCCCATGCGATCGGCTGAGCCTGCCTTCACTGCCGCACAGGCCGCCGGCATCCGCGCCGCCATGCAGCCTGACCCGGTGCAGGTGATTGCCGTCACTGGCGGCAAGGGTGGCGTGGGCAAGACCTGCGTCGCCGTGAACCTCGCCGCCGCCATGGCTGCCCAGAACCGTCGCGTGCTGCTGCTGGACGGTGACCTCGGACTGGCCAATGCCGACGTGCAGCTCGGGCTGATGCCCGGCCACACCCTCGAGCATGTGCTCGACGGCCGCTGCACCCTGGAAGAAGCGGTGGTGGAGACACCCGCGGGCTTCCGCCTCATCGCCGGCGCCTCGGGCGTGGCCAGGCTGGCGGAGCTTTCCACTGCGGAACACCTGGGCCTCGTGCAGGCCTTCAGCCACCTCACCCAGCAGCTGGATACGCTGATCATCGACACTGCGGCGGGCATCGCCGACAGCGTGCTGCAGTTCTGCCAGGCCTCCCAGCATGTGCTGGTGGTGGTCAATGACGAGCCGGCCTCGCTCACCGACGCCTATGCGCTGATCAAGGTGCTGCACCGCCGGCACGGACTGCGTCGCTTCCATGTGCTGGCCAACCGTTCCACTGCGCCGGGTGGCGGCGATTTGCTGTACCGCAAGCTCGAGCGTGTCACCAGCCGCTTCCTCGACGTGCTGCTCGAATATGCGGGTGAGATTCCGGAGGATGCCTACGTGCGCAGCGCCATCCGCCAGCAGCGCTGCGTGTTCGGTGCCTACCCGTCGGCCGGCGCCTCGCGCGCGTTCTCGCGCCTTGCCGGCCGCGCGGCCCGCTGGTCCGTACCGGAGCAGCGGGGCAACGTGGAATTTTTCATGGAACGCCTGGTGCCCCGCGCGCACGCGCGGCTGGAGGCGGTTCGATGAGCCCGGTGGCGGCCTACAGTTCCATGGGGTCCGGCAAGCGTGCCGCCGATGCACTGGTGGTACGCCACGCAGAGCTGGTCAAGCGCATTGCATTCCACCTCGCCGGGCGCCTGCCGCCCAGCGTCGAGGTGGACGACCTCATCCAGGCCGGCATGATCGGCCTGCTGGAGGCAGCCACGCACTACAACGCGGACCGTGGCGCAAGCTTCGAGACCTATGCCGGCATCCGCATCCGCGGCGCCATGATCGACGCGCTGCGCAAGCTGGACTGGGCACCGCGCTCGGTGCACCGCAAGGCGCGCGAAGCAGCCAAGGTGATGCGCGAGATCGAAGAACGCGAGGGCCGCGAGGCGCGTGACAGCGAGGTTGCCGCCGCACTCGGCGTGGCCATCGAAGACTACGGCCGGATCATGCAGGACGCGGCCGTGTGCCACCTCGGAAACCTCGATGAGGCCGACAGCGTGGCCGACCGCAGCGCCGACCCGCAGCGCGACACCAGCCGCGGCGCGCTGCGTACCGCCGTTGCTGCGGCCATCGGTTCCCTGCCCGAACGTGAAGCGCTGGTGATGTCCCTCTATTACGACGAGGAGCTGAACCTGAAGGAAATCGGCGCCGTGCTCGGCGTCAGCGAATCGCGGGCCTGCCAGCTGCATGGCCAGGCCCTGGTGCGCCTGCGCGCGCGACTGCGCGAGTGGCATGGCGAGGACTGAGGCGGTAGACGGACATGCTTAGTTTCATCGGAATCGTGCTGGCCCTGATCGCGGTGATGGTGGGCGCGGTGCTGAAGGGCGCCGGCCTGCACGCGCTGCTGTCCTGGGCTGCGCTGATGATCGTGGTGGTGGGTACCTTCGCAGCCATTCTCGTGCAGACGCCGGGCGCGGTGATCCGCCATGCCTTCGGCATCCTCGGCTGGGTGTTCCGCTCCCCGGTACCCAACCGCGAGGCCATCATCAACAACATGGTGGAATGGAGCCAGGTGGCGCGGCGCCAGGGCCTGCTGGGCCTGGAGCCGATGCTGCAGGACGAGCGCGACGAGTTCATCCGCAAGGGCCTGCAGATGGTGATCGACGGCAGCGAGCCGGAGGACATCCGCCGCATCCTGGAAGTGGACCTGGAGGGCCGCGAAGCGGCCGACCTGCGCGCGGCCAGGGTATTCGAAGGCATGGGCGTCTATGCACCCACCATGGGTATCGTCGGGGCGGTGCTTGGCCTGATGGCGGTGATGCAGAACCTCAGCGACCCCTCGAAGCTGGGCACCGGCATTGCCGCCGCCTTCACGGCCACGGTGTACGGCATCGGCCTTGCCAACCTGTTCCTGCTGCCCATCGCCAGCAAGCTGAAGGGCGCCGCGCAATCACTGAGCAAGGTGCGCGAAATGGTCATCGAGGGAATGATCGCCATCGCGCAGGGCGAGAACCCGCGCATCGTCGGCAACCGGCTGCAAAGCTACCTCCACTAGATGGCCAGGCGCAGGAAACACGAGGAACACCAGAACCACGAAGGGTGGGCCATTCCCTATGGCGACCTGGTGACGCTGCTGCTCGCCTTCTTCGTGGTGATGTATTCCATCTCGCAGGTCAACGAGGGCAAGTACCGCATCCTTTCCGACTCGCTCAATGCTGCGTTTCGCGGCGCGCCCACCACCCTGGCGCCGGTACAGGTTGGCGACCGTGTCGCCGCCGGAGTGCCCGCGCCCACGGTGCACCTCCCCGATGACCCGGTGGCGGCGCTCAGGCAGCTGGCGCTGCAGGCAGAGGCCGCCCTGCAGCCGCTGATCGCGCAGGGCGTGGTGGATGTGGTGCGCGGGGATGGCCGGCTGTCCATCGGTATCCGCTCCGACATCCTCTTCGCCTCTGGTTCCGGCACGCTCAGCCCGGCGCTGGAACCGGCAATCCGCGAACTGGGAAGCATCCTCAAGGACTTCCCGGTCGACATCAATGTCGAGGGCCATACCGACAATGTGCCCATCACCAGCTCGCAGTTCCGTTCCAACTGGGACCTTTCGGCTGCGCGTGCGGCAAGCGTGGTCCACCTGCTGATCGCCGGCGGCGTGACGCCTTCACGGCTGGCGGCCGTGGGCTATGGCGAACACCATCCCATCCTGCCCAACGCCACACCGGACGGCCGCAACGCCAACCGCCGAGTGATGCTCGAGGTGGAGGTCGACGCGACCGAGGCCGGCGCAGCGCGGGCGGCGGCTGCCGACGTGGACCAGAACGGTCCGTGACGCCGGTCACAGTGCCGGTGGCAGCACTGGCACGGAACCTGCTCCATCTGCGCAGGCGCCAGTCCGTTGGCGCGTCTGTTTTCCGTGGGGTTGACTCATGAACCTGGTCTTCGAACAGAACGAATGGCTCTTTTTCGCCGCACGCGCCGCGACGCTGGCGGTGGCCCTGTTGTGCTTTGCCGTGGCCTTCGGCAGCTGGCGCCGCGCCAGCCGGCGTGACATGCAGCGCATGTGCGAGGAAACCCGTTCGCTTGGCGACCTCACGCAGCGCCTCACCGCCCAGATCGCCGCCCTGGAGGCCCGCATCGAGGACCAGCGCGAGCTGGCTGCGGCATCCGAACCGGCTGCGCGCGGTTACCAGCTGGCCCTGCAGCTGGCACGCAGCGGTGCGCAGCCGGAAGATATTGTCAAGGCTTGTGGTGTGACGCGCCACGAAGCACAACTTCTCGCACAACTGCACAATCCTGCCCGTCACTGATCCTGCTCGCAGCGGAGAGTCCATGCACGTCGATCGCCAGCAAGAAACGTCCAGTTCTGGCAACTGGGATGCATTCGTCTTCGTCCAGGCCCTGGCGGCCGAAGCGTCGAGCGGCCGCATCCACATGCCCAGCTTCCCGGACGTTGCGGTGCGCATGCGCCGTGTGCTGGCCGACGACAACTGCGATACCGCACAGGTGGCCAAGGTCGCCAGTGCCGAGCCGGCGCTGGCGGCGAAACTGCTGCAGATGGCCAACTCGGCGGCGCTGAACCCCGCCGGCATCCGCATCACCGAACTGAAGAGCGCCATCGCCCGTATCGGCTTCGCACATGTGCGCACGGTGGCGCTGGCCTACGCCCTGGAGCAGGTGCGCAACGCGCCGTCCCTGGAGCCGATGCGCGAGGTGCTCAACGAGCTGTGGGAGCGCAGCGTGCTGGTAGCCTCGCTGGCCTACGTGGCGGCGAAGAAGTGGACCTACGTGAACCCGGACCAGGCCTTGCTGGCCGGCCTGATGCACGGCATGGGCCGCATGTACATCATCACACGTTCGGCCGATCACCCTGGCCTGTTCGCCAACTCCGAATCCTTCCGCGAGATGCTGCGCACCTGGCATGCCCCCATTGCGCGCATGGTGCTGGAGAGCTGGGAGATCGCCCCGGACATCGTCACGGCCGTTGAGCAGTACGAGCAGCTGGATCGGCGCAATGGCGGCGAGGCAGATGTCACCGACGTGCTCACCATTGCCGACCTTCTGGCTTCCTACCATGGGGATGCGCTGGCGCTGGAAGTGCAACTGGCCGAAGCCGCTGCCAGCCGCCGCATGGGCATTACGCAGGAGACCGTGGCGCGCGTGCTGCAGGAGTCGGCGGATGAACTCGCCAGCCTCAACGCCGCACTGGGCGGCTGACGGCCCGGGGGAAGGTACGTCCGGCCACCAAAGCGCCGGAATTCCGGCAGCAGCGTGTGATGCCGTTCACACACCGCGGCAGGCACGGAAATTGCTCATGAATGGCCATGGCCACTGAACTCCAATCGACCCGCAGCGCCGCCGTGCTGCTGCTTGCCCTCGGCGAGAACGAAGCTGCCACCGTGCTCAAGCACCTGGACGCGAAGATCGTGCAGCGCCTCGGCACTGCGATGTCGCAACTGAAGACTGCTTCGCGCGAAGAAGTCGGCAATGTCATCGGCAACTTTGTCACCACCATGGATTCGCAGGCCGACATCAAGGTCGGTTCCGACGACTACATCCGCCGCGTGCTCACCGATGCGCTCGGCGACGAGAAGGCCGGCGGCATCATCGACCGCATCCAGGTGGGCCGCAAGTCCAAGGGCCTGGACGTGCTGAAGTGGATGGAGCCGCGCGCGATCGTGGAGATCATCCGCGAGGAGCACCCGCAGGTGCTGGCCATCATCGTTTCCTACCTGGACGCGGACCTCGCGGCCAAGGTGCTCGCCGAACTGCCCGCCAGCGTGCAGACCGAGGTGCTGATGCGCATCGCCCAGCTCGACGGCGTGCAGCCGGCCGCGCTCGGCAAGCTCGATGAGATGATCGAGCAGCAGATCGCAGGCAAGGGCGGCAGCATGTCGGCCAACCTGGGTGGCCCGAAGACTGCCGCCAGTATCCTGAATTTCCTGCCAGCCACGGTGCTGGAAGGCCTGCGGCAGATCGACGAGCCCCTGACCACCAAGCTGCAGGACCTGATGTTCACCTTCGCCGACCTCATCGGCGTGGAGGACAAGGGCATCCAGGCACTGTTGCGCGAGGTGGATTCGGCCAAGCTGGTTATCGCGCTGAAGGGTGCGGATGCCCCGCTGGTCGACCACATGCTGAAGAACATGTCCAGCCGCGCGGCAGAGATGCTGAAGGACGACATGGAGGCCCGCGGGCCGGTGCGCCTGTCGGAAGTCGAGGCAGCGCAGAAGGAAATCCTGATGGTTGCACGCAAACTGGCTGACGCCGGCACCATCGTCATCGCGGCCGGTGCCGAGGAATACGTATGAGCGCCGAGATCCTCGAACAGGCCGAAATCGACGCGCTGGTGAACGGCGTGCAGAACGGAGCCGTGGACACCGAGCCCCGGATGGCCGGCGGCGAGGCGCGCGAGTACGACTTCGCCACCCAGACACGCATCGTGCGCGGCCGCATGCCGACGCTCGAGATGATCAACGAACGCGTGGCACGCGCGCTGCGCATGTCGATCTTCGGCATGCTCCGCCGCACGCCGGACATCTCCGTGCAGGGAGTTTCCACCCTGAAGTACGCCGAGTACGTGTCGACCCTGGCCGTACCGACCAGCCTGAACCAGATCCGCTTCCTGCCGCTTTCCGGCACCGGGCTGATGATCTTCGAGGCCAAGCTCATCTTCGCGATGATCGACGTGTTCTTCGGCGGCACCGGCCGCCACGTGAAGATCGAGGGCCGCGACTTCACTCCCACCGAGAACAAGATGATCGAACTGCTGATGGAGCAGGTGGTCATCGCCACGCAGGACGCCTGGACCTCCGTGCTGCCGGCGCGCATCGAGCTCATCAACCGTGAGATGAACCCGAATTTCGCGAACATCGTGAGTCCCACCGAGATCGTGGTGGTCAGCCGCCTGCGCATCGAGTTCGAGGGGCGGGGCGGGGAAATCCACCTGACCTTGCCCTACTCGATGCTGGAGCCGCTGAAGGACACCCTCCGCGCCGGCATGCGCAGCGACCGCGCGGACCGCGAGGAGCGCTGGTCGCAGCTGCTGCGCAACGAGCTGGAGGAATCGGAGGTCGACGTGGTGACCCGCCTGGGCACCGCCAACATCACCCTCGGCAAGCTGATAGACATGCGGGCCGGGGATGTGATACCCATCGAATTCGACGGCCAGGCCACGGTGCTGGCCGACGGCATACCTCTTTTCTGGGGTGAGCTCGGGCAGCAGCGCGGCCAGCAGGTCGTGCGCGTGCGGCAGATGAACACCCGCAAGACCGGCAATTCGCTCGACGCCTTCGTGAGGAAATCGGCATGAACGCAACCGCCCGCAATGTTGAGGCCGCCTCCGACGTGGTGCTCGATGTCGGCGTGACGCTGTCGCTGGAGGTGGGCCGCGCGCAGCTGACCATCCGCGAATTCCTGCAACTGGCGCCCGGCTCGGTGATCGAGCTGGACCGCCCGGCTGGCGACCCGCTTGACGTCTACGTGAACGACCGCCTGGTGGCGCATGGCGAGGTGGTGATGGTGAGCGAGCATTATGGCGTGCGCTTCACCGAGCCGGTCGACTCCGCCGAGGCCCACAAGTAAGCATGGATTGCCTGCACCCCACCTTCAACACAGAGTCCCCATGAGTTCCGGCATCCGCTTCCTCGTCGTCGACGACTTCTCCACCATGCGTCGCATGGTGCGCGTCGTGCTCCACGAGCTGGGCTACGACAACGTGACCGAGGCGGAGGACGGCAAGTCCGCGCTGCCCATCCTGAAGCAGGGTTGCATCGACTTCCTGGTCACTGACTGGAACATGCCGGGCATGCAGGGGCTGGAGTTGCTGAAGGCCGTGCGCTCGGATCCGAAGCTGGCGAAACTGCCGGTGCTGCTGGTGACCGCCGAGGCCAAGCGTGACCAGATCGTGGAGGCCGCGCAGGCCGGCGTGAATGGTTACGTGCTGAAGCCGTTCACGGCCCAGACGCTGAAGTCGAAGATCGAGAAGATCCTGGCGATGCGAGACGCCTGAGCGTCACTGCATCAGCCGCCATTGACGGCCTTGAAGGCCCGCACCTCGAGATTGAAACGGTTGGCCACCCTCTCCAGGTCCGCCTGTACATTCAGCACGCGCTGCTTGTCAGCCTCGCAGGCAAGGTAATTCTCGACGTCGCGCTTGTATTTGTCGATTGCCTTTTTCGTCGCGAGCATCTGTTCCTTCGAAGCCGTCCTGCCATTGGGGATGGCCGCCGGTTCATCCGGTTCGGTGCAACCGAATACGGGGCCGGCAAGCACGGCGCTCATGGCGATGGTGGCGATTTTCAACTTCATGCCGTATGGACTCCGCGATGAACTGGGTGTCCCCGGGGGCGCACCATTTCGGGCGCGCTGCAGGTGACCATGCCCCCTTTATCGGCCAATTCCGCCCGCGCATGAGCGACGCAGGTCACGGTTATGGCAAGCCGCACCAGCACGGGGCAGCCGTCGAATGGACTGTGATCCGCCTCCCGTTATGTCGCCCGCGATTGTGACGGCCCTCATTAGGCCCAGGACCCTTCCCGAAGTTAACTTCACGACTGCCATTACCCGTCCAGGGCCCGGGAGCGGAAATACATAATGAAGTCGCTGAACCCCCTCAGGAAACTCAAGCTGGCCACACAGCTCTATGCGCTGGTGGCAGTGCTCCTGGTGCTGACAGGCGGGCTGATCGCGCACGCGATGCTGCAGGTGAAATCCACGCAGGGAACGCTCAAGTTCACCATCGACAACCGCATGGGGTCCGGGCGCGACATCCGCAACGTCATCGACGCGCTGGAGCTGGCCGAACAGAAAGTCGTCATCGTGACGCAGGGTGAGGAGTCCCCGCAGGATGCGGCGGCCGCACTCCGCGCCGAGATCGCCGAGGCACAGGACGGCTGGGACAACTACTTCCTGGCCAAGATGATTCCCGAAGAGCAGAGCCTTGCGGACACCACCACGCCGCTGCTCGACACCGCCTATGTTCGCATCGACAGGCTGCTCGAGAAGCTCCAGGCGGGCGATGTGCAGAACCTGATGAAGTGGAGCCGCGCCGAGGTGCATCCGGCGGTGGACGCGGCGCGCAAGAACCTGCTGCGCCTGTACAACATCCAGCTCACCGCGGCCAACATGGACCTGGAGGCCAACCAGGCCTCCTACCAGTCAGCGCTGCGCGAAAGCATGCTCATGCTCACCATCGGCGCGCTGCTGGCCTTGGCGGTCGCGTTCATGATCGTCCGCGCCGCACTGGCGCGACTCGGCGCCGATCCCGCCCAGGCAGCAGCCGTGGCGCGGCGCATCGCCGCCGGCGAGCTGCAGTTCGAAATGGATCCGGCGCAGGGCAGCGATCGCAGCCTGATGGGCGCGCTGCGCCAGATGAAGGCCAGCCTGCTGCACTCCAGGCTGGACTACGAGGGCCAGCTGAAGGGCATCGCACGCCTGCAGGGCGTGATCGAGACCACGCCCACCGGTGAGATCACCTGGGCCAACGACATCTACCTGAAGCTGCTCGGTTACACGCTGGAGGAGCTCAAGGGCCGCCACTACGGCATCGTGGTGGACAAGGAGATCGCCGAGGCAGAGATTTTCCGCTCCTTCTGGGCCGCCATGCAGAAGGGCGAGGTGCGGCAGAACGACTACCGCAAGCGCTGCAAGGATGGCAGCCACGTGTGGGTCAATGCCATCTTCTGTCCCATCCTCGACGCCAATGGCAAGCCATTCAAGGTGGTGGGCTACCTCTCCGACATCACCCGCGGACGCGAGACTGCGCTGCTGAACGCCGCATTCCGCAGCGCGCTGGACCAGCTTGACGCCAACGTGATGGTCACCGACAACGACCGCCGCATCATCTTCATCAACCCGGCCGCCAAGCGCCTGATGTCCGGCCTGCAGGATGCCTTCCGCAAGGACCTGCCAGGCTTCGACGCCTCGCAGCTGATGGGCGCCAGCCTCGACTGCCTCACGCGCAACCCCGCCGCACTGGCCTCTGACCTGCAGGAACTCAGCGGCATGTCCACCCGCCAGGAAGTGATCGGCGGCCGCACGCTCAAGTGCATCGTCAGCCCCATGAAGGACGAGAACGGCCGCCGCCTCGGCACCGTGGTCGAGTGGTTCGACCGCAGCCAGGAAGTGGCGGATCTTGCCCAGCAGGCGCACGTTCGTTCGCTGGAGAAGGCCACCGAGTCCGAGCTGCAGAAGATCATCGGTGCCGTCACCAGCGGCGACCTGTCCAACCGCATTTCGCTGGAAGGCAAGCGTGGCTTCTTCGAGGCGCTTTCGAAGCTGATCAATGAACTGGTGGACACCATCGCCACCGCCGTCAACGAAGTGCAGGGCATGGTCGTGGCCGCCAATGACGGCGACCTCACGCGTCGCGTGCGCACCGAGGGCAGGGCCGGCCTGCTGGTGAAGCTGGGCAACGGCATCAACGAGCTCACCGAGAACATGGCCAGCGTGGTTTCGCAGGTCAAGCGTGCGGCAGAGGAGGTCAGCCGTGGCGCGGACGAAATCAGCCAGGGCAATGGCAATCTCTCGCAGCGCACCGAGGCCCAGGCCTCCTCGCTCGAAGAGACCGCCTCCTCGATGGAGGAGATGACCAGCACCGTCAAGCACAACGCCGACAACGCCAACCAGGCCAACCAGCTGGCGGTGGAAGCGCGCGAACACGCGGCGCAGGGCGGGGCAGTGGTGGCCAAGGCCGTGCAGGCCATGGCCGAGATCAACCAGTCGTCGAAGAAGATCGCCGACATCATCGGCGTGATCGACGAGATCGCCTTCCAGACCAACCTGCTGGCACTCAATGCCGCAGTGGAGGCCGCGCGCGCCGGCGAGCAGGGCCGTGGCTTTGCGGTGGTGGCCACCGAGGTGCGCAACCTCGCCAGCCGCTCCGCGACGGCGGCCAAGGAAATCAAGTCGCTGATCCAGGACAGCGTGCGCAAGGTGGACGAAGGCTCGACGCTGGTGACGCGCTCCGGCGCCACGCTGGAGCAGATCGTGGCCTCCGTGAAGCGCGTGACCGACATCGTGGCCGAGATTGCCGCCGCATCCGGCGAGCAGTCGGCGGGCATCGAGCAGGTGAACCGCGCCATCATGCAGCTGGATGAGCTCACGCAGCAGAATGCGGCGCTGGTGGAACAGGCCTCGGCCGCGAGCCTTTCGATGGCCGACCAGGCCCGGCAGCTGAACGCCTCGATGCAGCACTACAAGGTCGATCCGCGCCTGATGGCGCAGGCCGCCGCATCGGCCCGCCCATCGGCGGAGCAGGTGGCCGCCGCCACGGCCCGCGAGCGTCGCAAGGGCAACCGGCCCTGGACGGCAGGCATCCAGCCGGCCGCCACGGGCACCGACGACACGATCTGGAAGGAGTTCTAGTCGCAGCGCCCGCGTTGTCGACGCGGGCGGAAATGACGGAAATCGGCCCCGTCAGGGCTCGCGCCAGCCAGCCAGCGCGCCCAGCCCCAGCAAGGCCAGCGGAATGGCCGCTATGCCCGTCAGGAAGGCGATCAGCGGCGCAAAGACGCGGAAGCCCTTGCTGACCTCCGGGTGAAACTGGACCACTACGCGCGGGTTTGTCGCCGCAAGCGCTGAGCCGTCGAGCAGTGGGTCGAGCTCAAGGACATACTTCGACCAGGCAGTCGCCTCGAATTGCCCGATGAGCATTGCGACCCTGTCCTGGCCCACCGCCGACATCCCTTGATGAGAAGTTCCAGAGGCTACTTCCTGCGCACCGTGCCGCAATTTCCAGCCGACGCTGACCACAGGTTCGATGATGCAAGGCGGACGGAGCGCTCCCTGTCCCAGAAGGCATTCGAGTTCCCGGAACGGGATCGTGCGGTCGAGCTCGAGCAGCACCACGTACCGGACCCCCCGGGTCACGCGAAAGCTGGGGGCCCATGTAGTCCCGGGCACAAGCGCAATCGGAAACTCCAGCGCCCTGCCATTGAACGAGCCCACCGCGAGGATCGCAATTCCGGCGAAGGGCAGCGCTGCAGCCAGCAGCCATGTGCGCCTCCGGGCCCGGCTTTTGATGGCCATGGGCGATGACCGTGAGTCGCCTGCTGCCTGCATGGACACCTTCCCGCTACGCCTGGCGCCCGATCCTGGCCCTTCGGCATCAAGGTGTTGCTGGCAGCAGGCGAGGTAGCGCGGTATTGCACCCGAAGTATCAGCCCGCGATACCCCATGACCTGCGCGGGCAAATTGCCGCACGGCTGTATGGCCGTCGGTATTCCATTACCATCGATCCGCATGAGCACCCTGAAGCGCACTCCCAGGGCCGATGGCTACTGGATGCCGGCCGAATTCGACCGGCACGCAGGCACCTGGATGATCTGGCCCGAGCGCAGCGACAACTGGCGCGACGGCGCGCGTCCGGCCCAGCAGGCCTTTGCCGCAGTCGCCGCCGCCATCGCCCGCTTCGAGCCGGTCTCGGTGGCAACCTCCGCCCGGCAGTACGAATTCGCCCGCGCCGGGCTTGCCCCGCGCGTGCGCGTGATCGAAATCAGCAACAACGACGCCTGGATGCGCGACACCGGCCCCACCTTCGTGGTCAACGCTGCCGGCCGGCGCCGCGCCGTGGACTGGCACTTCAATGCCTGGGGCGGCCTGCACAGCGGCCTGTACTTCCCCTGGGACCAGGACGATCTCGTGGCGCAGAAGGTCGCCGCCGTTGAAGGTGTCGACCGCTACCGCGCGCCACTGGTGATGGAAGGCGGTGCCATCCATACCGACGGCCAGGGCACGCTGCTGGTCACCGAGCAGTGCCTGCTCAACGTGAACCGCAATCCCCACCTCACCCGCGAACAGATCGAGCAGCTGCTGAAGGATTACACCAGCACCAGCACGGTGATCTGGCTGGGCGATGGCGTGGTCAACGACGAGACCGATGGCCATGTCGACAACCTGGCCTGCTTTGCGCGTCCCGGCGAGGTATGCCTCACTTTTCCATCCAGTCGCCGCGATCCGCAGTGGGCGGTGTCGAATGACGCGCTGGAACGCCTGTTGGCTGCACGCGATGCGCGCGGCCGGCGCCTCAAGGTGCACAAGCTCCCGTCACCCGGTCCATTGAAGATGACTGCCGCCGAAGCGGCAGGCGTGCAGCATGTGGCAAGTTCGAAGGCCCGCGCCACCGGCGAGCGCCTTGCAGCCTCCTACGCGAACTTCTACATCTGCAATGGCGCGGTGATCGTGCCGCTGCTCGACCCTCGCACCGACGGCGAGGCCGTCGCAAAGCTCAAGCGCGTCTTTCCCGACCGCGAGGTGGTTGGCGTGCCCGGCAGGGAGATCCTGCTGGGCGGTGGCAACATCCACTGCATCACCCAGCAGGTGCCGGCGGCAAAGCTGCGACGCCGGCCCTCGTAGCAGAGGTCAGCCGGCCAGCAGGCCGTCGATCACCTTGTTGAGCAGCGGGCTCGGCCGCATCATCGCCGCGCAGCGGGCGGCATCCGGGTGGTAGTAGCCGCCGATGTCCGCGGCCCGCCCCTGGACGGCCGCCAGTTCCTGCACGATGGCCTTCTCGTCACGGGCCAGCGCCTCGGCCACCGGACGGAACTTCGCCGCCAGCCCTGCATCGTCTTTCTGTGCCGCCAGCGCCTGCGCCCAGTACAGCGCGAGATAGAAGTGGCTGCCACGCGTATCCAGCTGGCCAGCCTTGCGCTGCGGTGAGCGGTCATGCTCCAGCACCTGGCCGTTGGCCACGTCCAGCGCCTCGGCCAGCACCTTCGCATGCGTATTGTGGGTCTTGCGCGCCAGGTCCTCGATGGACACCTGCAGTGCCAGGAACTCGCCCAGCGAATCCCAGCGCAGGTGGTTCTCTTCCAGGAACTGCTGCACATGCTTCGGCGCCGATCCACCGGCGCCGGTCTCGTACAGCCCGCCGCCTTCGAGCAGCGGCACGATGGAGAGCATCTTCGCACTGGTGCCCAGCTCGAGGATCGGGAACAGGTCGGTGAGGTAATCGCGCAGCACGTTGCCGGTCACCGAGATGGTGTCCTGTCCTGCACGCAGGCGCTTCAGGGAGGAGCGGGTGGCCTGCACTGGCGATTCGATGCGGATGTCCAGCCCCGAGGTGTCGTGATCCTTCAGCGCGGCGCGCACCCGGCCGATGAGCTCGCGGTCGTAGGCACGCGCCTCATCCAGCCAGAAGATGGCCGGCTGCCCGGTGGCACGTGCACGACCCGCGGCCAGCTTCACCCAGTCGCGGATGGCGGCATCCCTGGTCTGGCACAAGCGCCAGATGTCCCCGGTCTCCACCTTGTGCTCGGTGAGAGTCGTGCCCGCGGCATCGACCACACGCACCGTGCCAGCCGCAGAGATCTCGAAGGTCTTGTCGTGCGAGCCGTACTCCTCGGCGGCCTGGGCCATCAGCCCGACATTGCTCACGTTGCCCATGGTGGGCACGTCGTAGGCACCATTGGCGCGGCAATCGTCGATCACTGCCTGGTACACGCCGGCATAGCTGCGGTCGGGGATCATCGCGACCATGTCGTGCAGCTTGCCGTCCGGTCCCCACATCTTTCCGGAGGAACGGATTGCCGCCGGCATCGACGCGTCGATGATCACGTCACTGGGCACATGCAGGTTGGTGATGCCCTTGTCCGAATCCACCATGGCCAGCGGCGCGCGTGCAGCCATGGCCGCGGCGATGTCGGCCTTGATCGCAGTACGCTGCGCTTCGGGAAGCGCTTCGACCTTCTGGAACAGCGCTTCCAGGCCATTGTTCGGGCTCACCCCGGCCGCTGCCAGCGCCGCGCCGTGTTTGCCGAACACATCCTGCAGGTACACGCCGACGCCGTGCCCGAACAGGATGGGATCGGACACCTTCATCATGGTCGCCTTCAGGTGCAGCGAGATCAGCAGCCCGTCGCGCTTCGCACCGTCCATTTCCCGCGCATAGAACGCACGCAGCTTTGCGGCGCTCATTACGGTGGAGGCGATGAGTTCCGCTGCTTTCACCTTCACTTCCGGCTTCAGCACGGTGACCTTGCCGGCCCCATCCACGTGCTCTATGCGCAGCACACCGGCCGCGGCGATCGAGGCAGCCTGCTCGTTGGCGTAGAAGTCCCCGCCATCCATGCTGGCCACGCGGGTCTTCGAATCCTTCGACCACGCGCCCATCGAATGCGGATGGGACTTTGCGTACTGCTTCACCGCCTTGGCCACGCGGCGGTCGGAATTGCCCTCGCGCAGCACCGGATTCACCGCGCTGCCGGAGACCTTCGCGTACCTGGCGCGGGTCTTCTGCTGCTCCTCGCCGGCCGGTTTTTCCGGGTAGTCGGGCAGGCTGTAGCCCTGCGACTTCAACTCGGCAATGGCCTCCAGCAGCTGCGGCACCGAGGCGCTGATGTTGGGCAGCTTGATGATGTTGGCATCGGGGGTCTTCGCCAGCTCGCCCAGTTCGGCCAGGTCATCGGCCACACGCTGGGTGGGGGCCAGTTTCTCGGGGAAGGCCGCCAGCACCCGGCCCGCCAGTGATATGTCGCGTGTTTCGACAGTGATGCCGGCACTGCGGGTGAAGGCCTGGATGATGGGGAGCAGTGACCAGGTGGCCAGTGCCGGAGCTTCGTCGGTGAGGGTGTAGATGATCTTCTGGGTCATGGCGGGAAGCTTACCGTAATGGATTATCCTTGACGTCAAATGCGCGCCCCTTTCAGCCTGTTGATGCTGTGGCTGGCCATGGCCGTGGCCGTTCCCGGCCGCGCTGCAGAAGCCGTTGCTGGTCCGCAATCCGCCCCGCCGCGCCCCCGCATCGGTCTGGTGCTCTCGGGCGGCGGCGCGCGCGGCGCCGCGCATGTCGGCGTGCTGAAGGTGCTGGAAGAAATGCGTGTGCCCATCGACGCCATCGCCGGCACCAGCATGGGCGCGGTGGTGGGTGGCCTGTATGCCAGCGGTCTCTCGGCCGCTGTCATCGAGCGGCAGATCGACACCATCGACTGGGAAGACGCCTTCCGCGACCGTCCCACGCGCTCGCTGCTGAACTTCCGCCGTCGTGCCGAGGATGGCGATTTCCTGATGCAGCTGCCGCTGGGTTTCCGCGAGGGACGCCTGCAACTTCCCAACGGCCTCATCCAGGGCCAGAAACTCAGCCAGATACTGCGCGAGCTCACGCTGCCGGCGGCGGGCATCGCCAGCTTCGATGACCTGCCCACGCCGTTCCGCGCCGTGGCCACCGACCTTGAGACCGGCGATGCCGTGGTGATCGGCAGTGGCGACCTGGCCAGCGCGCTCAGGGCCAGCGTCTCCGCGCCCGGCATCTTCGCGCCGGTGGAGCGGGAAGGGCGCCTGCTCGTGGACGGCGGACTTGCCAACAACCTGCCGGTGGACATCGCCCGCGCCATGGGCGTAGACCGTGTGATCGTGGTGGATGTGGGCCTGCCACTGGCCAGCCGCGAGCGGCTGGACTCGGCCACCACCGTCGCCAACCAGATGCTGGTGATCCTGCTGCGCCGTGAGATGGAAAAGCAGATCGCCTCGCTCACCGAAGGTGACGTGCTGGTGAGTCCCGAGCTCACCGACACTTCTTCCTACAACTTCACGCAGCTCTCGCGCATCGTGCGCGCCGGCACCGCCGCCGCCGAAAAGTCCCGCGCCCGGCTGGAGGAACTGGCCGTCACCCCGCAGCAGTACGAGGAATATCTGGTTGCGCGTCGGCGCGAGCCGCGGCCCATCGAGGTCGGCACGGTGGGCGTCGATGCCGGTTCCGAAGCCTATGCGCAACCCGTTGAACTGCTGTTCGGCGACCTCGCCGGCAAGACCCTTGACGTGGACACCCTGCGCCGCCGCGTGGCACGGCACTACGGCCAGGGTCGCCTCGAGCTGCTCGACTACCGCCTCGCTGGCCCCGAAGCCTCCGCAGCCCGCACCCGCACCGACCTGCTTTTCACTGCACGTCCCAACTCCTGGGGACCCAACTACGTGCGCGCCGGCCTGCGCCTGCAGGATGACTTCGAGGGCAACACCAGCTTCGACGCTGCCCTGCGCCTGGTGCTCACCGACATCAACCAGTTCGGTGCCGAGTGGATCTGGGACGGGCAGGTGGGCGGCAATCCGCGCATCGGCACCGAGCTGTACCTGCCCTTCTCGCTGCGCCGCCGCTGGTTCCTCGAACCTGCGGCGCTGTACGAGATCCGCAACGTCCCGCAATACGAGGGCGATCGCCAGGTGGGCGAGCTGCGCGTGCGCTCGCTGCGTTATGGCGGTGCGCTCGGCAGGGAGATCGGCAATTCGGGCGAACTGCGTGCCGGCGCCGAACGCACGCTGGGCGAGTCACGCGTGCGCCTCGGGCAGGACGCCGAGGCGCCAGTGGATTTCCAGTTCAACGAGCTGTTCGCGCGCTACAGCTTCGACAGCCTCGACAGCGCATCCTTCCCGCGGCGCGGTCAGACCGCAAAAGTGGAGTGGCGCGCGCAGGTTTCCGACCGTCAGCTCGAGCGCGTCTCCGATTCGGTGCTGCTGGACTGGCGCGGCGTGCGTTCCTGGGATGGCGGCTCGCTGATGGGCTGGTTCACCGCCGGGTCCCTGCTCGATCCCGGTTTCGCCGACGAGCGCAGCTATTTTCCGCTGGGCGGATTCCTCCATCTCTCCGGCCTGCCGCGCGATTCACTCACCGGCACGCAGCTGGCGATGGCACGCCTGGTGTATTTCCATCGCCTGGGCCAGCGTGGCGAAGGCGTTCTCAATGTACCGTTCTATGCCGGTGCTTCGGTTGAGGCCGGCAATGTGTGGGAGCGCCGCAATGACGTCAGCCTGCGCAGTGCCCGCAAGAACGCCAGCCTGTTCGTGGGGCTCGATACCCCTCTGGGTCCAGCCCTGTTTGCCACCGGCTTCGACAGCCGGGGGCGGCACGCCTTCTACCTGTCGCTGGGACTGGGCTTCTAGATACCGCCGCCGTTCAGGCGAGGCCGCGGCTGGCCGCCAGGTTTTCCACCTTCGAGAACACCAGCGTCGGCGTATCAGCACGGCGCGAATAGTCATGCCGCCGGCTCATCTCGGACAGCGCCGCATCGCGTTCCTTTGCCGTGCGATACCAGTGCAGGCGATGCCAGTCCGGCCCCAGCAGCCGGCGGAACGGATCGTTCTCGCGCAGGCTCACGCGGATGCCGTAGGGCGCGGGTTCCTCGGTGTGCGGCTTGCGCAGGTTGTGCGCGGCTTGAATCATCGTCATGGGAGGTGAATGATACCAGTCCGTCCCTCACGCGCAGCCAGCCATGTCCCTGTTCCGCAAATCCAGCCGGCTGCCCGGGCCTGCCGAGGCGTTGCCGGGGCGCAGCGAACCCATGGCCATCTCCGGCCGGCACCAGGTGCTGGGCACCCCCATGTCCGGACCGTTCCCGGCGCCGCTGCAGAGCGTGCTGTTTGGCCTGGGCTGCTTCTGGGGAGCCGAGCGCCTGTTCTGGCGGCTGCCCGGTGTGTACACCACCTCGGTGGGTTATGCCGGCGGGCACACGCCCAATCCCACCTACGAAGAAGTGTGCTCCGGCCTCACCGGCCACTCCGAGGTGGTGCAGGTGGTCTACGACCCGGCGAAGATCAGCTTCGACACCCTGCTGAAGACCTTCTGGGAAGAGCACGATCCCACCCAGGGCATGCGCCAGGGCAATGACGTGGGCACGCAGTACCGCTCGGTGGTCTTCACCTCCACGCAGGAACAGCTTGATGCGGCTGAAGCTTCGAAGGACCAGTACGAGGCTGCGCTGCGCGCGGCAGGCCGGGGTCGCATCACCACGCAGATTGCACCCGCGCCCGCGTACTACCTGGCCGAGGAATACCACCAGCAGTACCTGCACAAGAATCCGGGCGGCTACTGCGGCCTGGCCGGCTGCGGCGTCACCTACGCATAACGCCGCCTGCTGATCCATGACTGGCGTCTACGACCTCCAGCTGCTTGTGCTGTCCGTGCTGCTCGCGGTGCTGGGCTCGTTCACCGTGCTCAACCTGGCGCAACGCGTGGCCGTCTCCCGCGGCTTCGCCGCCCGCAGCTGGCTTGGCACGGGCGCTGCAGTAGTGGGCGCCGCCCTCTGGTCCGCGCAATACCTGTGGATGCTGGCCTTCCGCCTGCCAGTGCCGGTGGAACACCACCCGCCCACCATGCTGTTCTCGCTGCTGTTCTCGGTGCTGGTCTGGTTCTTCGCACTGTGGATTGCCAGCGGACCGCGCGTGCGCGGCCTGCGGCTTGCCATCGCGGGCCTGTGCATGGGCATCGGCATCGCCGCCGTGAATTTCACCGGCCTGTTCGCGATGCAGATCATCCCGGCGGTGCTCTACGACACGCACCGCGTCGGCACGGCACTGGGCATCGCGGTGCTGGCCTCCTGGCTGGCACTGTGGCTGGCCTTCGTGCTGCGCCAGTCCTGCACGCTGCCGATGCTGATCGCGCGCGCCGGCGCGGGGCTGTTCACCGGCATCGCCATTGCCAGCGTGTTCTACTTCGGCCTCACCGCGGCGCAGTTCGCACCTGATTCATACAGCCTGGGCGCGACCGCCGACCCTTCCGGAGCCGGCGCCGTGCACCTGCTGCAGGTGATCGCCGCGGTCTCGGCGCTGGCGCTGCTGGTGGTGATGGGGCTGACCATCATCGACCATGCGCGCGAGCATCCTGTGGAACCCGACACGGAACTGGCCGACCGCGGATTGCTGGAGCGGCGTTTCAGCGCGCTGCATGAGGTGCCGGGAGATCCGCCCCTGATCGCATTGATGCTGGTGGACCCGGCACTGCACGAGGTGCCGGCCTTCTCCGATCCGCGCCTCAGGGAACAGGTGCGGCAGGAACTCGGCCAGCGCCTGGCCGTGCTGGTGCGCCCCGGTGATACCGTCGGCACCCACAAGGATCATTTCGTGCTGCTGCTGGCGGGACTGCGCGACGCCGCGCAGGTGCCAGGCATCGAGACCAGGGTGCGCGAGGTGGTTTCCCGCCCGGTCTCGCTGGCCGATGTGGACGTGGCCATCACGCCCGCCATCGGCACCAGCTTCTTCCCGCACGAGGGGGGCGACCTCGACACGCTGTTGCGCCTGGCACGCGCCGCGCGCACCAAGGCCTGAAGCTTGCCCGTCGAACTGCGCATTGCGCTGCTCATTGCCCTGTTCGTGGCCGGCTTCGCGGCGCGGCGGCTGGGCTGGCTGCATCCCCCGCAGGCCGGTTTCATGCTGCGCCTGGTGATCACGGCGGGCCTGCCGGCGCTGTTCATCGCCGACATCAGCCGCATTCCCCTGCGCACAGACCTGATATCCCTGCCGCTGGGATCACTCATCATCATGCTGGTTTCACTGGGCGCGGCGCTCGCAGTCGGCAAGGCATTGCAGATGCCGCGTGCGGAGATGGGCTCGCTGGTGCTGTGTGCCGTATCGCTGAACAACGGCTTCCTGTTTCCCTTTGTCATTGCCGCATGGGGACAGGAAGGTTTCGCGCAGCTGGCGCTGTTCGACCTGGGCCACATCATCGGCCAGAGCACCTTCGTCTACATGCTGGCGGCCTGGTACGGCGGCCATGGCGCCAGCGCACCGGCGATCCTGCGCCGCGTATTCACCTTTCCTCCGTTGTGGGCATTGCTGGCGGCGCTGCTGCTGAATGTCACCGACGTGGCGCTGCCGGCCTGGCTGGTCACCCTGCTGCGCACCATCGGCCAGCTGATCCTGTTGCTGGTGATCGTGGCGCTGGGTGTGCTGTTCGATGCGCGGCTGGCGCGCGACCGGCGCGTGCTCGCGGCGCTGGCGCTGCGCATGGTGCTGGGTCTCGCGCTGGGCCTGCTGCTGGCCTGGGCCTTCGACGCCGAGGGCATGACGCGTGCCGTGCTGGTGCTGGGCGCGGCGGCGCCCATCGGTTTCAGCGCCGTGGTGTTTGCCGACCGCGAGAAACTGCATCGCGAACTGGCCGCGAGCGCCGCCTCGATCTCGGTGCTGCTGGGACTGGGCCTGGTTCCCGTGGCCCTGTGGCTGCTGCTGCCGCGCTGATTCAGCGCGGCGGTTCGGCGCCGGGCGTCGGATCTTCCATCGGGAAGGTGCGCACTTCGCTGGAGCCGCTGCCTGCTGCCGGTGCCTGCGTTGCCGGTGCCACCGGCACACCCGACGCCGATGCGGCGGCATCCGGCGCGCCGCTGGTCATCGTCTCCGCGGTCTCGCCCGTGCTGCGTGCCAGCGCTGCCAGGAAGCGTGTGGTGTTCTCCGACCCGCGTTGCACCGCGCCACTCATGATCTCGGAAGCCAGCACGTCCTTGCGGTCGTAGAAGGCGCGGTTGGCCTTGTCGTTGATGCTGATGGCAGTGCCATCAAGCGCCACGCCGACAAAGATGCCGCGGCTGCGCGAATACGCATACACCTCGGCCTGCTTGCCCGCCGCCGCCTCGGCCTGGCGGCCCACCGGGCCGGCAGCCACCGATGCGTTCGCGCCCAGCGTGAGCTTGCCGTCGGCAATGCCCTCGACACCGCGGCGCGTGGTGAATACCAGCACGATGTCGGTCTCCGACGCGCCGGCCTGGAAGCCCACGCTGCCGCCGGTGAGATTCACGAACACCGGGCTGGAGAAGCGTCCGCGGCTGTCGCGCACGGTCAGCACACCAGTGCCACGACGCCCACCCAGCACGAATGCCACCTTGGTGACACCGGGGATCACCGCGACGCCGTAGGCGCGCTGCAGCAGCCGCTCCGGGATCTCGGTATCGCGTTGCGAGCGCAGCTTGTCGAGCACATCGGCGGCGGTGAGCAGCCGCGCTTCCTCGGCGGCCTGGGCGTGCGCGGTGCCCTGGACGGCCAGCCCGGTGACCAGCAGCAGCGCGCAGAAGACATGGCGGATGAGGCGGTTCATGGCGGAATCGGTCTCCAGGGTGAACGACGTCGCGTCCGTTGGACCGAAGCTTACTCCAGCACTTCCGGCTGCGGTATGTTTGCCGCATGCGCAGGCACACACCCGTATCCGCGTGGCGACAGCTCCATCGGCTGCTGCTGCTGTCCGGTGCAATGCTTTGTTCAGCCACCGTTCATGCCGAATGGCTGGAGCGCGAAGAAGCCATCATGGGCACGCGCTGCGCAGTGCAGCTGTGGGCCGATGATCGCGTCGCCGGTGAAGCCGCGATCGACGCGGTGCTCGCCGACATGCGCCGCATCGATGCGCTGATGAGCACCTACAAGCCCGATTCCGAGGTGTCGCGCGTCAATGCAGAAGCCGGTCGCAGGCCGGTGGCGGTGGCGCCAGAGCTGTTCCAGCTGCTCGAGACTTCGCTGGAATATTCACGTCTGTCCAAGGGTGCCTTCGACATCACCTATGCCAGCGTGGGCTACCTCTACGACTACCGCGCGCACCAGCGCCCCGATGACAAGGCAGTGGCGACGGCGCTGCCCGGGGTCGACTACCGCCAGCTGAAGCTCGACCCGGCACGAAGCACGGTGGCCTTCGGCAAGCCCGGCATGCGCATCGACCTGGGTGGCATTGCCAAGGGCCATGCGGTGGACCGCGGCATCGACATCCTGAAGGCCCGCGGCATCACCCGCGCCATGGTCAATGCGGGCGGCGACACGCGCGTGATCGGCGATCGTTTCGGGCAGCCCTGGGTGATCGGCATCCGCCATCCCGATCGCCGCGACGAGGTGGTGCTGCGCATCCCGCTGGTCGATGCCGCCTTCTCCACCTCCGGCGACTACGAGCGCTACTTCGATGAGGACGGCGTGCGCTACCACCACATCCTCGATCCGAAGACCGGCCGCTCCCCGCATGCGCTGCGCAGCGTCACGGTGATCGCCTCGACCGCCACCCGCACCGATGGCCTCACCAAGACGGTGTTCATCCTCGGGCCGGAGGAGGGCATCGCCTTCATCAATGGCCTCAGCGATGCCGATGCCATCGCCATAGCTGCCGATGGCAAGGTCAGCTATTCGAAGGGGCTGGCGCCGCCCTGATCCGCCCGGCGTAGCCCCCGGTGGGGATGGTTTGCCGTATCCTCACCACGCCAATCCGCTGGCTCCCGGGGGACATCATGAACTCGCGAACTCCGCTCATCCTTGCCGCCCTGCTGGGCTTCACCGCGCTGCCTGCGCTGGGGGCTGCACCGGGTCCCGGTGGCGCAGCCGCCTCGCCGGCCATGCAGGGTCGCACCCTGTTCCGCGCCCAGTGCCTGCTATGCCACAGCGCCGAGCCCGGCGACAACGGTGGTGCCCAGGGCCCTGGCCTGGCCGGACTGATCGGCCGCAAGGCCGCCACCGGTGCAGGCTTCGGCTACACCAATGCGCTGAAAAACTCCGGCATCACCTGGGATGCCGCCTCGCTCGATCATTTCCTCACCGCCCCCACGCAAGCCGTGCCGGGCACCTCGATGGTGATCCCCGTCCCCGGCGCCGCCGACCGCAGCAACCTGGTGGCGTACTTCACTGCGCTGCGTGATGGCTCGCTGAACGCGGGCGCGGGTGCGGGCGGACCGCCGCGTGGCGGCGGAGGCGGTGGCGGTGGTGGCGGATTCGGCGGACCTGCCCGTGGTGCCGGCGGCCCGCCGCCCGGCGAAGCCGAGTGGAAGAAAGACGCGCCCGGTGTGGTCCACCGCGTGGACCTCGACAAGCTGCCCGCGCCATTTGCCACCCCCTCGGCCACCAATTTCCCGACCGTGGTGCCCAGGCCCGCGGGCGCAGAACTGAAGCTGCCGGCCGGGTTCAGCGTCGACGTCTACCTGCGCGACCTCACCGCCCCACGCAACATGGTGGTGGGCCCCAATGGCGATGTGTTCCTTGCCGAGACCAACGGCGGCCGCATCAAGGTGCTCCGGCCCACCGCCGACGGCAAGACCGCCACGCCCACCGTGTTTGCACAGGGACTGGGGCAGCCCTACGGCATTGCGTTCTATCCCTCGGCCGAGAAGCCGCAATGGGTATACGTCGCCGAGGTGAACCGAGTGGTCCGCTACGCCTACAAGGTGGGCGATACCGAGGCCCGTGCCGTGCCCGAGGTGGTGATCCCGCAGATCTCCCCCGTTGGCGGCGGCCACTTCACGCGTGACATCGCTTTCTCGAAGGATGGGCGCCGCATGTACCTGGCGGTGGGCTCGCAGGGCAACATCTTTGCCGACAGCATCGAGAAGAAGTCGCCGTCCGAAGTGCAGGCCTGGGAAAAGCAGCACGGACTGGGCGCGCCCTGGGGCCTGGAGGAAAACCGCGCCATGGTGCGTGTGTATGACGTGCGCAGGAAAGACACCGTGGGCAAGGCATTCGCCACCGGCCTGCGCAACTGCGTCGGCATGACCGTCCAGCCCGCCACCGGTGACGTGTGGTGCACCGTGAACGAGCGCGACCAGCTGGGCGATGACCTGGTGCCCGACTACGCCACGCGCGTGAAGGAAGGCGCGTTCTACGGCTGGCCCTGGTATTACATGGGCAACTACGAGGAGCCGCGCATGAAGGGCGACCGGCCGGATCTCGCCGGCAAGGCCACGCGTCCGGATGTGCCCTTCACTGCGCACTCGGCGGCCACCAGCATCCGTTTCTACACCGCCACCAAAGGCGCTTCGGTGTTTCCCCGGGAGTACCGCGGCGCGGGCTTCGCGGTGCTGCATGGTTCCTGGAACCGCGGGCATCGCACCGGCCACAAGATCGTGATGCTGCCGATGAAGAACAACAAGCCCACGGGTGAGTATGTGGACTTCCTCACCGGCTTCATCACACCGGACAACGGCGCCTGGGGCCGCCCGGTGGCGATCACGGTGCTGAAGGATGGTTCGATGCTGCTGGCCGATGACGGCGCGAACCTGATCTACCGCATCTCGTACCAGAAGCCCTGATCAACGATGCCGGGCGCGGAAATTCCGCACCCGGCATTTTTTTGACCTTCGCTATATACCGCCATATATTTTGCTAAAAACAAGAGGAAATTGATCCATGCGTTCTGCCGCAACCCTTCCGGTCTCCAGTCTCGTTTGCCTGCTTGTCCACGCTGGCGCCGCAGCTGCACAGGACAGCGGCCCCGTGGATGCAGGGGAGGAGGGCGTCTTCGAGCTGGGACAGGTCACCGTCACCGCCACCCGCGTGGCCGGGGGAGCAGACCAGGCCCGCGTCAGTGCGGAGGAGATCTGGCAGTTCAACGCCAACACCCTCACCGAGGCGGTGAAGCTGGTTCCCGGTGTCACCAGCAGCTTCGTCTCCAACGGCCGGCGCAATGAAGGCGACATCAGCGTGCGGGGCTTCGACCGCTGGCGCGTGCCGCTGTCCATCGACGGCATCCGTGTGTACCTGCCGGCCGACAACCGCATCGACTTCAACCGCTTCCTCACGCCAGACCTGGGCGAGGTGCAGCTGCGCAAGGGCTATGTCTCGGTGCTCGATGGCCCCGGTGCGCTGGGCGGTTCGGTGAACCTCGTCACCCGCAAGCCGGTGAAGCCCCTCGAGGTGGAGTTCCAGGGCGGTGCCTCCTTCGACCGCAGCGGCGGATATGAAGGCCGGTTCGGCACGCTGATCGCCGGCACGCGGCAGCAGTCCTGGTACCTGCAGGGCAGCGCCACGCAGACCAAACGTGACCACTGGACGCTGTCGAAGGACTTCACTCCCGTCGGACCCGCGGAGGATGGCGGCGAGCGCGAAGGCTCCGATACCGAGGACTGGCGCGTGAATGTGAAGGCGGGCTACACGCCGAACGACACCGATGAATACTCCCTGAGTTTCACCAAGCAGAGCGGCGAGAAGAATGCCCCGCTGGGCGTGGATTTCCTGCTGCCCGATGGCAGCGTGCGCAATCCGCCCTACCAGCCGAACAACTACTGGACCTGGCCGTTCTGGGATGTGCAGAGCATCTACTGGCTGTCGCAGACGCAGTTCGGTGACAGCACGTATCTCAAGACGCGGCTGTTCCACAACGAATTCGACAACCTGCTGTCGGCCTGGGATGACGGCACCTACACCACGCAAGCCGCCGGCGGCCGCTTCAACAGCTATTACTTCGACCAGAGCCTGGGCGGCAGCGTCGAGGCAGGCACGAGTTTCATCGCCGATGGCACCACGCGCGCCGCCTTCCACTGGCGTCGCGATCGCCACGTCGAGTACAACCACAACCGGCCCTCGCATGCCACGCTGTCCACCATCGAGCCCCGGCAGCACAACGAGGAACGCACCTGGTCGCTGGCGCTGGAGCACACCCAGGCGGTGACAGCGGCGGTGAACGTGATCACCGGCCTCAGCTACGACCGCAACCAGCTGCGCAAGGCGCAGGAATACAACACGACCGCCGGCCTGTACGAATACCCTACCGGCGGCAGCGATGCCTTCAATGGCCAGGCGGCTGTGCAGTGGGCCTATGTCGAGTCTGCCGAGGTGAGCGCCAGCATCTCCTCGCGCACCCGCTTCGCGAACAACTTCGAGCGTTTCAGCACGCGCTTCGGCACCGCCGTGCCCAATCCCGACCTGGCCACCGAGCGTGCCACGCACTTCGAGCTGGGCTGGAAGGGGCAGCCGCTGGCGGGACTGCGCGTGGAAGTGTCGGCCTACTACACCGACGTGCAGGACATGATCCAGACCGTGATCGTGCAGGCCTCACCGCAGCAGACGCAGACGCAGAACGTGGGCGATGGCAGCTTCCATGGCGTCGAGCTGGCCGCCGACTGGCGCGTGTCGCCGCAGCTGCGGGTGGGCGCGAACTACGCACGGCTGCATCGCCGCATCGAGGATCCGCTGCAGCCTGGCCTGAAGCCCACCGGCGTGCCTGATCACACCGGCTTCGCTTGGCTGGCCTGGGAGCCTGCTGCTGCGTTCAGCGTGCAGCCCAGCGTGGAGTTTGCCGGCAACCGCTGGACCGACCGCAATGGCAATGCGGGGCTGGGCTACCAGCGCATCGGCGACCATGTGCTGGCCAACCTGCAGGTGACCTGGCGGCCGCTCGACAATGTGGAGGCGGTGCTCGGGGCACGCAACCTGCTGGATGAGAACTTCGAGCTGGCCGCGGGCTTTCCCGAGCCGGGCCGCTCGCTGTTCACCAAGGTGCGGGTGAGGTTCTAGCCCGCCGTCACCAGGGTTCTTCCGGCATCGGCGTCACCGCGATCCGCACCTGGGTCACGGTGGCGTCGATCAGCTGCACTACGATGTCGCTGCCGGCCGGCAGGTCGAAGGTGACGATCTTGCGTGGCGCCGCGCACTCGCGGTCGCTGCGGAAATCCAGCGACTGCAGCGGCGTGCCGTCGGCCAGCGCATCCAGCCAGAAGTTCGCATCGATGGAAATCCGGTACTTGCCAGCCTGCGGGATGCTGAGCCGCAGCAGTCCGCCGGGCTTGCCTGGGTCCACCGGATTGCGCGCCGAGGTGGCGCCGAACTTCACGTCCTTCTGGGCCAGCAGCCTTGCGATGTAGAGCCGGCCCGGTTCCATCCGCGGCGCCTCCTCCGCATTGCGGCCCGCCGTGATGGGATCCGGTGCTTCCCGGAACAGCTGCAGCTCGGCGGAGACATCCATCATGTAGGCGCTGCAGAGGTCATCCGCGTGCGCCGGTGCACCGGCAAGCCCGAAGCAGCCGGTGACGATGGCCAATGCAAGTCTGATGCGTGTGTGTTTCATGGAATCTGGAATCCGTGGCGGAGCAGGATGGCGCGGGCTTCGGCCTCACGCAGGTAGCGCAGGAATTCCTGCACCTGCGCGCCGCCGCGCTTCGTGGCCGCCGCGGGATAGGTGATGGGTTCATGCAGTCCGGCGGGGAAGGTGTCCACGATGCGGACCTTGTCGTTTCCGCGCACGTCCGTGGCATAGACGATGCCCAGCGGTGCCTCGCCCAGCGATACGAAGTTCAGGGCCGTGCGCACATTGTCCGCGGCGATGACGCGGCTGGCGACGCTGCTCCACACACCCAGGGAGGTGAGTGCGGCGCGTGCATACCGGCCCGCCGGCACCGTCTGCGGATCACCGATCGAAAGCCTGCCATTGGCGCCCAGTGCCTGGGCCAGCGCGAAGCCCGGCGCGATCTCCAGCGACAGGCGGCTGTCCGCAGGAGAGACCAGCACCAGCACGTTGGAAGCAATATTGGCGCGCGTCGCGGGCTGGATGAGGTCGCGCTGTGCCAGGTAATCCATCCATTCCTGGTCGGCGGAGATGAAGGCATCTGCCGGGCCACCTGACTCGATCTGGCGCGCCAGCACCGAGCTGCCCGCGAACGAGAAGCGCACCCGCACACCCGAACGTTTCGTGTAGGCCTCGCCCACCTCACCGAGCGCATCGGTGAGCGATGAAGCGGCGAATACGGTCAGCACGCGTTCGGCTGCCGCGCAGTGGAGACTGCCGGCCAGCAGCAGCAATGCCGCAATGAGGACGGGTTTTTTCATGGATGTTTGCAGGTGGCGGATTCGCAAACCGCGGATCGCTATATTCTATCAACAATAGCGAGTATGCCCCATTCGCCGCCGCCACCCCATGCCGCTAGACTGCCGGTCATGACGAAGCCGCAGACGCGCGTGCGCATCGATTTTTCCAGCGACTGCTCCATCGGCCCGGGCAAGATTGCCCTGCTGGAGGGCATCGAGCGCAGTGGTTCGCTGTCGGCCGCAGCCCGCCAGCTGGGCATGAGCTACCGGCGTGCCTGGCTGCTGCTGCACAACACCAACGAGGCCTTCAATGAGCCCGTGGTGGAACTGGCCGTGGGCGGCAAGGATGGCGGCGGCGCCAGCCTTACCGAGTTCGGTTACCGGCTGGTGGCGGATTTCCGCGCCTTCGAGGAGGAGGTGGACCGCCTGGCCGTACAGCGCTTCGCGGCATTGCGCCTCACTGGCCGGCCGGCGCCGGGCCAGAGCCTGCCGCGTCCCCTGCGTGAGCCCAGGCCGATGGCGCGCTCGCCTTCCGGAAGGTCTTCGGCCCGCAACCGCTGAAGCCTGCGGCGACGCTCAGAACCAGAACGACACGAAAAACTGGTAGACGTTCGCGTTGAGCTTGTACAGCGGCTCGCTGCCCGGCGGCACCGTGCCTGGCGGCAGGCCACGCAAGTCACGGAACTGCGCATAGTCGATCATCATGCGGCTCACATGCAGGTTCGCCGTGCCGCGCTTCAGCCACGGCGCGAAGTCCACCGGAAACTCGTAAGCGGCGCCAAAGCCCAGCGTGTGCCCCGTGAGCGCGGAGGTTTCCTTGTCGCGCGCCATGAAGTTCTGCGCGTCCTGGAAGGGGAACAGGTCGCTGAAGAAATCCGCGCTGTTCTGCTTGTAGAAGCGGTAGGAGCCGGAGAGCGTCCAGCGCGGGGACTGCTTCAGCGGATGCGTGTATTCCAGCCCGGCCGTGTGGGCGCTCAGGCCCCAGGTGTCGCCGTAGTAGCGATACTGCACCTCGGCGGAGGCGCGCCATGGCAGGTAGTGCTTCAGTCGCGCCGAACCAGCGTTGCTGGTGCGCGTGCGGGGGAAGGTTTCGGCCGCGAGCGTGTAGGTGTCGCTGAGGTTCACGTAGCGCATCGCGCGGTACGGGTTCTGCAGGTAACCCTGCTCGGTGACGGTCTCGAAGTTCAGCGACAGCAGCGCGTTGCGCGTGAGCACCTGGGTGAGGCCGATGCGGTAGTTGCGCCGCTCGATCTCGTCGCTGAAGGAGGGATCGGTGGAATCCCCGATCCTGTCGCGACCCTGTGAATAGCCGAAGCTCACCGTGGTGAGGTCGCCGAACATGTCCTGGCTCACGCCCAGCGACCAGGTGCTGGCCTTGTAGTCGTTCTCGGAGGATTCCATGTAGAACGCCGACCACATGGACTTGCCGCGCAGGTAATCGAGCCCCAGGCTCTTCTGCTGGCGGTTCTCCTTGTACTGGCTGGCGCCCGACACCACCACGTCTACCGAGGCGCTGGTGATGGCATCCACGTAGTAGTTGGCGGTGGCCGACAGGGATTCGCCGATGCTCTTGCGCACCAGCACCGAGGGACCCTCGACGGTGAGCCCGCCGCCGGAGTAGCGGTGGTACATGAGGTCGGCACGGTCTTCGGGCAGCACGGCGGCATGCGCGACCGTGCCCGCCAGCGCAAGCACCGCCAGAATCGCCGGGCGCGCCACGCGTGCCATCAGTTGCAGCCGCAGCCGCCGCCGGCACCGCCGGTGGCGCCGCGAGCGCCTTCGCGCACCTCGTACACATGGTCCATGTACGAGGAGGAGACGGGATCCGGGTCAAGCACCATCACCGGGTCCGCAAGGCGCTCGCGCTCATAGGGCTTCACCCAGGGCTCGATGGGTGCGCAGCCGGACGCCGCCAGCAGCACGCCGGCGGCAGTCAGCAGCAGCACAACCCGGGATCTGCCCTTCACATCGCCTACTCGCGCAGCAGCGCGCGGATCTGGTTCTGGTACTCGTTCTCGTCGCCGGGCTTGTAGCCCTTGTGCACCCACCTGAGGTTGCCCTTGCGGTCAACGATGGCGGTGCTGGGCATGCCGGCGACCTGGTAGAGCTTACTGACTTCGCTCTTCACGTCTAACAGTATCGGAAAAGTGACAGGGGTCTTCTCGAGGAAACCCACGGCCAGCTTCGGGTCCGGTTCCACGTTCACGCCCAGCATGGTGAAGCCCATGGGCTTGTACTTCGCGTACATCTTCTCCAGCAGCGGCATCTCCTGCCGGCAGGGGCCGCACCAGCTGGCCCAGAAGTTGATCATCACCACCTGACCCTTGAACTGTTCCAGGTTCACCTGCTTGCCGGCGAGGTTGTCGAGGCTGAACCTGGGCGCGGGGCCCTGCGGCGCCACGGCCAGTGCCGGCAGCGAGACCAGCGCCGCCAGCAGCAGCGCGCGTGCATTACCCATCATCCTGCTCATCTTCATGCGGCCTCCGGCACCGTGCGTCAGAAGAAAACGGTCACACCCAGGTGCGCGCCGATGTTGTTGGTGAGCTTGTCCACTCCCAGCAGGTCCGACTGGAAGATGCGATCCTGCACGTCGATGTGGATCGCCAGCCAGTCGGTCGGCAGGAGCCGGTAGCCGGCACCGAAGTTCAGCGACACCCGCTGGTCGCCCGCGAACTTGGTGCTGCCGATTCCGCCCAGCACGTACAGCGAGCTGTTCATGGCGAGGTTGCGACCGATGTACACCTCGCCAGGAAACAGGTTGTACCCCAGCGACAGGCTGTAATACGTGAAGCGCCTCTCGGAAGGCGTAAGCAGCTGCACGTCGCCGCCCAGCGTTTCATAGCTGGTACGGCCGGCGCGGGAGCGGCCGTAGGCGGCCTGGAAAAACAGGTCTTCTGTCACATGGTAGGCGGCGGTGAAGCCGGACACCGGGTTGGTGCCGAAATCCTCGATGGTCAGCGAGCCGTAGAACGCACCCACTTCGATGTTCTCTGCATCGATGCGCGCCACCTTCACCTCGCGGCGCTCGACCTCAGGCTCGATGACCCGCGGCGGCAGGTCCGACGGCTCCTCCGCGGAGTCGGCGACGACCGGTTCCTCTGCCGCGGCCGCGCGTGCATCGCGTCCGCCCCACATCGAGGCGCAGCCGGGCAGCAATGCCGCGAGCGCGCCTAGAAGAAGAACGCGAAAGAGAGTTTCCATTCCTCGATCTCCTCATTCTCGTTGCGGCTGGTGAACACCATGTGGTGCCGGTATTCGCCGCGCAGGAAAAATCGCCGTGTCAGGTAGAAGCGGGCGCCGACGCCCGCATAGGCCGTCTGGTCGAGGCGGTCTTCCGGCAGCACCAGGGTCGACTTCGGCGTGATCTTGATGATGCCGGCACCAAGCGTCAGCAGCGGCGAGATACGCCATTCCGGCCGGTAGACGTGGGCGAGTCCGGCTTCGGCCGACCAGCCGTTGGAGGCATTGCCCAGGAACTGCGAGCCGGTGAGCTCGGCCTTCAGCTGGTCGTTGAACGAGAACGAGGCAAAGGCGCCGATCAGCGTTGCGCCGCCATAGTCGCCCACCGAGCTGCCGATCTCCCAGCGATGCGAGGTGAATCCGGCACGGTTGCCCAGGTTGATGCTGAAGGGGCTGCCATCCGGCAGCAGCGTCTTGAGCACCTCGCGCTCATGCGCCCAGCCTTCGACCCCCCGTTGCGTGCGTACGCGAAACCACTCGGTACGCCGGTACAGCACTTCAAAGGTGTCGCCGCGCGGCACGACCTGCGTGATCGCATAGCCACGGCCGGGCCCCTCGTGCAGATCGAGGTAGGGCTGCGTGACCACCAGCTCCTTCAGCTGTACCGGGGCATCGGCCGCGGCCGCAGTGTGGACAGTGCACAGTGCGGCCAGGCAGGCGATGACCGGCAGCGCGCTAATTGAGCGGAACGTCGGGGTCGAACGGGTTGTTGAAATACTGTGCGCCAATGTCGACCCACTCGGAGATCAGTCTCAGCTCGGACGGCGTCAGGAAGCCATTATGGTCAACTGTACCACCTGCAATCGCCGCATCACCGCTGCGGCATGTGCTGGTGCCCGCAAAACAGGCAAAGAAGCGCGAGCCGCGTGCATTGCCGGGTGCCATCGGCCGCTGCGCCGTGACCGGCTGCTGCTCGATGATGGGATCGCCCGTGTCCGGATCGGTACCGACGACCACTTCAATCGTGCGATCGACCAGCGCGCCCCCGATCAGGTCCTGCACGGCATCGGCGAAGAACAGCTCGCGGTAGGACACCAGGTGCAGCTGTTCCTCGGCCGAGGCACCGCCGGTGAGGTCGAGCTGGCCGGCCGGCACCTGGACCGCGCCAATCTCGTCCTGCGGGGCGTGGCAGTTGGTGCAGGTGCGGTTCACGCCGCCGATGACGCGATCCACTGTCCAGACCGGCTGGATGTGCTGCGCATAGTTGATGATGATGCGGCAGGTGCTGGTCCAGTTGCCGATGCAGCCCGGACGCACCGGTGCCGGCGTCGACAGCCCGGGGGAACCATAGGTCCAGGCGAAGGATTCATCCGCGCTGCGCACCGCCGGATCGGTCCACACATCGTCATAGATCACGTTCACGCTGGGCTTCTGCGAGCAGGTGGAGCCCGCCACGCAGCTGGTACGGCCGCGCGCCTGCGCCATGGTGTCCCGATCCATCGCGTTGGCAGAGGTCAGCGGCAGGGTGTTGGGGAAAGGCACGCCCGACAACACCGCACCCCAGCTGTTGTCGGCCACGTAGCTGGTGCCATCACGGCCGTGCGAAGCGTCCTGCGTGCCCACCTGCTGGTGGCAGCCATTGCAGCGCCGGATCTCCCCCGGCCGCAGCTGCAGCCATGCGCGATGCTGCGGGAACAGGCGCCGCCCATTGCCATCCAGCACCGAGATCAGGAACGCGACATTCGAAGGCACGCGCACCGACACCGAACCGTCCGGCTCAATGGGCACGTAACCGATGATCTCGCGCATGAAACTGGAGACGCCGAAGGCCTGGTTGGCGATGTCGGGGAAGCCCAGCTGCTCATCGCCCAGCGACACGGCCTTTTCGATGCGCAGGAAGCGTGCCGGCCGCTGCGCCGCCGTCCGTGAGGCGGGATCGGCCAGCGTGGCGGTGTCCGTAGCTGCCGGCACGCCCGTGAGGCCGAGGTTGGTATTGCGCAGCGAGCCGTCGAAATCGTAGACATTGCGGATTTCCAGCAGCCCCAGCCCTTCACCCACCAGCGAAGGATCAAAGCCGATGCCCGCGGTGGCGCGATCGGGAATGTGCTGCTGCGGCGCGCGCGGCTGTGCCGCCACCAGGTCGGTGATCATCACGCCTTCAACGGGCTGGAACAGTGGCCTGAAGGTGTTGTCGGCGGGATCGAAGATGAAGGCGCTGTACAGCGGCGGCGCCGTCTCGTAGCGCGTTTCGAAGGTCGGATCGTTCAGGCGATCAGCCGTGCAGGGCACATTGGCCGCGGGGGTCTGCGAGTTGTCGCGCAGCCGGCACAGCGACCAGCTCACCAGCAGGCGGTTGCTGCCATCCCACAGCGGAAACGCCGAGCGGAAGCGACCGCCCACGGAGGGGCCTTCCACCAGCGACACCTGGTTGGGCGTGGCGCGGGTCTGCGCCGCAGCGCTGCTGCCGGAAGCCGTCACCAGCAGCTGGTTGTACTCCACGTAGGAATCGGTGTTGATCAGCACCAGGTCGCCGCCGAAATCCGTGTCGCTGAACGGTCGCACCAGCGTGAGGATGCGGTGGTCCTCCATTTCGCGCGGCCGCGTGAACTGGATGGCGGTGGGCTGGCCATCGGGGCCAGGCGTGCCGGTGTCATGGCTGCGCGCCCCGTAGAGCAGCTGCAGGTCGGTGCCATCCGGGTTGGCGGTGTAGAGGTGCATGCCGCGGCCCGTGGCGCCATCCAGGCGCGTGAACAGCACGCGGCCGCTGGCAAGCACCGAGGGCCACAGGTCATGGCTCTGGTTGAAGGTGATCTGGTGGATGTCGCTGCCGTCCGCTTCCATCACATGCAGCAGGAAGGCGCTCTCGTTGGCGCCCTGCGCCTGCAGCTCGAAGCCCGGCTTGCCCTCGTCGCGCAGGATGGCCTGCGCCTGGCGCTGGCGCGTGGAGGTGAACAGGATGCGGCCGTCGGGCAGGTATTGCGGGCCGATGTCATGGCCCTCCTCGTCGGTGGTGGCCGAGGCGATCACCTTGCGCAGCGTGTCGCTGCCGATCTCGTATTCCCAGAGGTCCCAGCTCGGCGGATCACGCTCGTCCTGATCCTCTTCCAGCGGGCCGCGCATCGCGAACACGATGCGGCGACCGTCCTGCGATACATCGACGTCCTTGATGTCATACAGGTCATCGCCGGTGATCCGTCCGGTGATGTCGATCTCCACCGAAGACGGCGAGGCGCGGTTGCGCATGAAAAGGTCTGCATCGGGCATGGCATCGCGCTGCTGCCGCAGGTCGTCCTGTTCCAGCGGGATGGTGCGCTTCACATAGGCGACGGGGAAATCCACCGTGCCGGGGTCGGTGTCCTGGCCGCCACCAATGTCCACGCTGCCACCGCTGCTGCAGGCCACGGCAAGCACCATTGCACTGGCCGCGGTTGCGCGGACCAACATCGTCGCAGTTCTCTTCACGTTTACCTGCCAGGCCCGTCTCGGGCATCAGGAGACTAAGTAGTTGGTGACAGCCCGGACTGACTGTGACGCAGCTCCCACATCGCAGGGGAAATCATAGCTTTGCGAGTTGAAACCGGCTGTTGTCGTTGCGCAGCGACGTCGTTTGCTTGAGACATTACGAGCCTTGCCGGCAGGCCGCTAGATTGGCCGCCAACCAGAACCAGGACAGGTCTCATGAACCACAAGTACAGGATTGACCTGATCGCGGCCGCGATCGGTGTGACGCTGGCGCTGTGCGCTGCGGGCGCGCACGCCGGTCCGGCAGAAAGGGCCCAGGCCAAGCGCATCCACGACCGCATAGCGGGCGTGCCGCCCAGCGCAGCCGTGCTCGACCAGATGGAGCAGGACATCCTGAACGGCCAGGCCACGCAGGCTGCGCGCCGCGCCATGCAGGCGCCGAGCTTCTACACCACGGTGCTGAAGAACTGGGTCACGCCCTGGACCAACCGCGAGCAGACGGTGTTCGCGCCACTGAATGACTACACCGCCACCGTGGTCGGCATGGTGCGCGACGACGTGGATTTCCGGCAGGTGCTCTCCGGCGACATCCTCTATGTGGGCGGCAGTGGCGCGCCGGCCTACAGCAGCAGCAACAACAATCTCTACCAGCACCTGGAAGACAACGACCTGGACCTGGGTGATCCGACGGTGCTGGTGCAGAGCACGCAATCCCAGCATACCGGCCTGCCGTCCTCCGCGACGGCGGGTGTGATGACCACGCGCGCCGCCGCGCAGTCCTTCTTCATCGCCGGCACCAACCGCGCCATGTTCCGCTTCACGCTGATGGCGCACATGTGCAAGGACATGGAGCAGGTGCACGACACGCAGCTGCCGCCCGACCGCATCCGCCAGGACGTAAGCCGCTCCCCGGGTGGTGACAGCCGCATCTTCCTGAACAACTGCATCGGCTGCCATACGGGCATGGATCCGCTGACACAGGCCTTTGCCTACTACAACTTCGACGAGACCAGCGGCCAGATCCAGTACACCCCGGGCCAGGTGCAGCCGAAGTACCTCATCAACCAGGACAACTTCAAGCCCGGCTACGTCACGCCGGATGACGGCTGGACCAACTACTGGCGCGAAGGCGCCAACACCGTGCTGGGCTGGAGCCCGAACCTGCCCGGTGCCGGCAACGGCGCCAAGTCCATGGGCGAGGAGCTGGCCAACAGCGAGCAGTTCGCCCGCTGCCAGGTGGAGAAGGTGTTCCGCACCGTCTGCCTGCGGCCACCGGTCAATTCCGCCGATCGCAGCGAGGTCAATCGCGTGATGGGCATCTTCCGCGGCAACGGCTACCGCGTGAAGGACGTGTTCGCCGAGACCGCGGCGTACTGCCGGGGCTCCTGAGGAGAGGATGATGCACAAGCTTAGGGCCCTCCTGATTGCCGCCGGTCTTGCCGCGCTCACCGCCTGCGGTGGCGGGGCACCGACCACGTCAAATCCCAACACCAACCCGCCGGTGGTGAACGACTACACCGGCCCGGCGCCGCAGAGCGCCGACGTGCAGGCCTTCCGCGTGGCCTTCTGGCAGAACGTGAAGGCGAACAACCGCTGCGGTGGCTGCCACAACGCGTCCCCGACGGGACAGACACCGCGCTTCGCGCGCAACGATGACGTGAACCTCGCCTACGCGGAGGTGCTCGCGCACATCGATACCACGCAGCCGGACCAGTCGCCGCTGGTGGCCAAAGTCGCCGGCGGCCACAACTGCTGGATGGCCAGCACGCAGGCCTGCGCCGACATCCTCACCACCTGGATCCAGAACTGGGTGGGCGGCGTGGGTGGCGGCGGCACGCAGATCATGCTGCAGGCACCGGATGACTTCGAAGTCGGCGCCACCAAGACCTTCCCGGATTCTCCCGCTGCATTCCAGTCCACGGTATGGGCGCTGTTGCGCGGCGATGCCAACTGCTCGCGCTGCCATTCCCCGGGCGCCGCCCAGCCGGCACCGGGCAACTTCGCCAGCCCCGACGTAAACGAGGCCTATGCGGCCGCACGCGCCAAGATCAACCTCGATACGCCAGCGGACTCGCGCTTCGTGTCCCGCGTCGCACCCAACTCCAGCGGCGGCGACGCGCACAACTGCTGGACTGCCAGCTGCTCCAATGACGCGGCGCGCATGCTGCAGGCCATCCAGGACTTCGCCGACCTCGTCGACGTGACCGAGATCGATCCGGCCCTGCAGGTCAGCCGCGCGCTGACGCTGTTCAATGGCACGGTGGCCGCGGGCGGCAACCGCTTCGAGCAGTTCACCATCGCCAAGTACCAGTTCAAGGACCTGATCGACGGCACCATCGTCGACACCAGTGGCGTGGAGCCGCAGCTGAACCTCACGGCCACGGGCGACGTCACTCACATGGGGGGCTGGGGCATCAACATCGGCACCGGCGGCGGCAAGGCACAGGCCACCACCAGCGCCAGTTCCAAGCTCGCCAACCGCATCAAGGCCACGGGCGAATACGCCATCGAGGTGTGGGCGGCGCCGGCCAATGTCACCCAGGAGGACGCGTACATCGTCAGCTATTCCGGTGGCGCCATGGCGCGCAACTTCACGCTGGGGCAGCGTGCCTACCAGTACGAGGCGCTGAACCGCTCCGACACGACCGGCGCCAACGGTGCCCCGGCGCTGCTGACCAATGACGCCGACCAGGATGCGCAGGCCTCGCTGCAGCACGTCGTCGTGAACTACGACCCGGTGAACGGGCGCCGCATCTACGTGAACGGCAACTTCACCGGCGACCAGGATCCGCGCGACGGCGGTTCGCTGGCCGACTGGGACGACACCTTCTCGCTGGTGTTTGGCAATGAGACCTCCAACAACCGCCCCTGGCGCGGCGTGATCCGTTTCGTCGCCATCCACGAGCGGGCACTCACCGAAGAGCAGGTGCAGATGAACTTTGCCGCCGGCGTGGGTGAGCGCTACTTCCTGCTGTTCAACGTGACGGCACTCACCGGCGTGCCGCAGAGCTACATCATGTTCGAGGCCAGCGTGTACGACAGCTACGGCTACCTGTTCACCAAGCCCACCTTCATCAGCCTCGACCCGGCGGCAGAGCCCGGTTCGGTCCCCATCGAGGGCATCCGCATCGGCATCAATGGCGCCGAGGCACAGGCCGGCCAGGCCTACGCCAGGCTCAATGCCACGTTGAGCGCAGCTTCCTACTCGCCCGACGCGGGCCAGCGCCTGTCCGACATCGGTACCGTGATCGGGCTGCAGAAAGGACCGGCCACCGACCAGTTCTTCCTCACCTTCGACCGCATCGGCAACAACACCTACGCGCGCACGCCGCTGGTGGGCGCCACGCCCGTGCCGGTGGACCTGGCGGCGCAGCCGGACATCGGGGTGCGCACCTTCGAGCAGCTCAACCAGAGCATGTCGCGCATCACCGGCGTTCCCACGACCAACAGTGGCGTGCGCCAGACCTACCTGCAGGTGCAGCAGCAGCTGCCGCCGGTGCCCAGCATCGAGGCCTTCCTGGCCTCGCACCAGACCGGCGTGGCGCAGCTGGCCATCAAGTACTGCTCGGAGATGGTGAACAACCAGACGTACCGCACCAGCTTCTTCGGTGCCGGATTCAGCGTGAACGCCCCGGCGACCACGCAGTTCGCCGACGACGCCGGCAAGGACCTGCTGGTCGGCCCGCTGCTGCAGAAGGCGATCGGGACCAACATTGCCTCCCAGCCGGCTGACTCGGAGGTGCGCGCTGAGCTCTACGCCCTGATCGAGCGCCTGCGTACCAAGTCGACCCCCCCCACCAGTGCCAACGTCGCCAAGGCCGCCTGCGCAGCCGCGCTGGGCAGTGGCGTGCTCTCGATTCTGTAAAGGAAGCGACCATGCGTTACATCCGCAAGATCCCGAAGGCACGTGGCCTCAACGAGCCCATCCTGCACGGCGACCATCGCCGCCCGGTCACCCGGCGCGAGATGCTCTCTGCCGGCCTCATCACCGGCGCCGGTGCCGTGATGATGCCCACCCTGGCGGGCCTGCTGGCCTCGGGCCGGGCGCACGCCGACGTGATCGCCGACCTGAACCACATCGGATCGGCCGGCTGCGGCATCTCCGGCGGCAACGGCATGGTGCCCTTCATCGCCTTCGATCTGTCCGGCGGCGCCAACATCGCCGGCAGCAATGTGCTGATGGGCCGGCAGGGCGGCCAGCTGGATTTCATCTCCACCGCCGGTTATTCGCGCCTCGGCCTGCCCGGCAACATGACGCCCAACCTGCCCAACCAGGTGAACACGCAGTTCAACATCGCCTTCCACGCCGACAGCGCCTTCCTGCGCGGCATGCTGCGACGGGCGCAGGTCACCACCGCCGCCAACACCGACGGCTGCATCGTCGCAGCCCGCTCGGAGAACGATACGGGCAACAATCCGCACAACCCGATGTACGGCATCGCAAAGACCGGTGCGCGCGGCGAGCTGCTCACGCTGATCGGGTCGGTTTCCTCCGAGTCCGGCGGCAACTCGGTGGCACCCATCGGCATGGTCGATCCGACCATCCGTCCCACCAAGGTGGATCGCGCCAGCGACGTGACGGGCCTGGTGGATACCGGGGAGCTGGGCACGCTGTTCCCGGACGCATCCGACGCCGTGGCGGTGATGGAATCCATGGCCGTGCTCACGCACCGCAAGCATGGCGCCGTCGATACACTGCTTGCCTCGGATGCCGACCTGAAGCGCTTCAACAAGTGCGGCTACGTGAAGTCGGCCTACCTGGCCGAGCGCTTCAATGATCCGGCCTCGCTGAACCCGGGCCTTGATTCCCGCATCGTCGGTGCGGGGGGCATCTGGACCGATGCCGAGTACAACGGCGACGGTGAATTCCGCAAGACCGCCGCCGTGATGAAGATGGTGATCGATGGCAATGCTGCCGCCGGCACCATCCAGATGGGCGGCTTCGACTACCACACGGGCGATCGCGCCACCGGCGAGATGCGCGACCTGCGTGCCGGCGAGTGCATCGGCGCCTGCCTGGAATACGCCGCGCGCGTGGGGCGCCCGGTGATGATCTACGTGTTCAGCGACGGTTCGCTGTCTTCCAACGGCATGCTCGACAACTCCGTGAACGGCCGCGGCAAGGGCGTGTGGACCGGCGACAACCAGGCCACGGCGTCCTCGCTGATGCTGGTCTATAGCCCCGGTGGCCCGCCGGTGATGCGCACCATGACCGGCGGCATCCCGAAGCGGCAGCTCGGCTGGTACAGCGCCGATGGCGCCGTGGTGACTTCCTCGCATCCGGGCGCCAATGCCGTGAACCTGCTGGTGGAAGAGGTGATCCTCAACTACCTGGCGCTGCATGGGAGGGAGGGCGAAATGCAGTCGCTGTTCCCGATGCATGGCCTGGGTGCAAGCCTGGATAGCCATATCGCATTCGGACCAGTGTGACGGGTGTCGTTGCCACATTCCGGCCGCGCGTTATCCTGTTATTGTTAACTGGTCACACGCGCGTAGGACTGCTGCTGTGCGAAATCCGTGGCGTTCACTGATCGGCCTGGCGCTGGGATGCGCCGCGGCCTTCGCGCTGGGGGCGGCTGAGCCGTCCTACAGCCTGCTGGGCCGTACGGCACCTGACTTCGCCCTCAAGGCCACATCGGGCACGAACTTCCGCCTCTCCGAATATCGCGGCGAAGTGGTGCTGCTGACCTTCTGGGGCAGCCGCTGCGGCCAGTGCGGCGCGCAGCTTGCCGCACTCAGCCGCCTGGTCGACACCTACCGCTCCGCGGGACTCACCGCGCTGGCGGTGAACGTGGATGACAACCAGCTCGCCGCCGCCGAATTCGCCATCACCCACCCGGTGAGCTTCCCGGTGTTGCTGGATCCCGACAAGGGGGTCGCCCGCGGCTATCGCGTGGACAATCTGCCCATGCTGCTGCTGATCGATCGCGCCGGCACCGTGCGCCACGTACATCGTGACTTCCGCAGCGGCGACGAGCACAAGTTCGTGGAACGGATCCGGCCGCTGCTGGACGAGTAGCCATTCCCAAGGACGTTACCCAAGGCCCAACGACATGAAGCGTTTTACATCCCCGCTCGTCCTGCTGCTTTGTGCGTGGGCTGCCATCACCGGCAGCGTCGCCTGCGCCGCCGAAGATGCCGATGCCCCGGACACGCGCGCGCTGGACGAGGAAATCCAGGCCATCAAGAAGGAAGTGGTGGACCTGAACCGCGACCTGTTCATCCTGGAGGAGGAACTGCTGTTCCCCGCCAACACGCAGGTGGCCGTGTTCCTGTCGATGGACGTGGGCGAGTTCTTCGCGCTCGATACGGTGGAGCTGCGCGTCGACGACAAGCAGGTGGCCAAGCACCTGTACACGCCGCGCGAGGCCGAGGCCTTGCTGAAGGGCGGTGTGCAGCGGCTGTACCTCGGCAACCTGCGCGTGGGCGAACACGAACTGGTGGCGCTGTTCACCGGCAAGGGCCCGCAGGGCCAGGACTACTCCCGTGGCGCCAACCTGCGCTTCGAGAAATCGGTTGGCGCCAAGTACCTGGAGCTGAAGATCTCCGACCGCAAGGTCAAGCGCCAGCCGGAATTCATCGTGCGGGACTGGGAGTAGGCCCGAGGCATGCTGCGAGCCGCCGCCATCACCGCCTGCTTCGCCCTGGCGCCCGGCCTGCTGCCGGCCGCCGGCGTCGAGACACTGCCGGTGACGCGCGTGCAGGACCTGCACTACGGCGATGTGCTGTTCACCACCTTCGTGGGCGATGACTTCGAGGCACTCACGCGCCTGGAGGCCTACAACCACTGGGGATTGATGCCGCACCACCAGGGCGAGGCCGAGCTGCTCGCCGGCGGGCTCTACCTGCAGCTGGGCATGCACAATGAGGCAGGGCAGCGTTTCCAGTCGCTGCTCACCGATGCGATCCCGGACAGCGTGAAGTCGCGCGCCTGGTTCTACCTGGCCAAGGTCTGGTATGCGCGCGGCTACAACGACCGGGCCATCGACGCGCTGGGCCGCATCAGCGGCGAGCTGTCACCAGCCGAGGCCGCCGAGCGCGTGCACCTGCACGCCAATGCGCTGCTGAACCTGGAGCGTTACGACGAGGCCATCGCGGTGCTGGGCGCGTGGAAGAGCAACAGCACCTGGATGCAGTACGCGCGCTTCAACCTGGGTGTGGCGCTGGTGCGCAGCGACCGGCTCCCCGACGGCGCGCGCATGCTCGATGCCGTGGGCACCATCCTCACCGACAACGAGGAGATGCTGGCACTGCGGGACAAGGCCAACCTCGCGCTGGGTTTCGCGTGGCTGCAGGCCAACCAGCCGGAAAGCGCCATGCCCTTCCTGCAGCGCGTACGGCTGGAGGGACCGCAGTCCTCGCGCGCGCTGCTGGGCCTGGGCTGGGCGCTGTCGGCACTGGGGCGTCACGAGGAGGCCCTCACACCCTGGCTGGAACTGCAGGATCGCAACCTGCTCGATGCCGCCGTGCAGGAAGCCTACCTGGCCGTGCCTTATGCCTTTGCTCAGCTGGGCGCCAACGGGCAGGCCGCCGAACACTACGAAAAGGCCCTGGACTCCTTTGCCGATGAACGCGGCCACATCGATGTGGCAGTGGCGCGCATCCGCGAGGGCAGCATGATGCGCGAGCTGGTCGGCGCGGATGACGCCGGCTCGCCGCTGCGCGGCTGGTTCTGGCAGCTGTCGGAACTGCCCGATGCTCCCGAATCCCGCTACCTCTACCCCGTGCTGGCGGGCCATGATTTCCAGGAAGGCCTGAAGAACTATCGCGACCTGGCCTATCTCGGCTCCACGCTGGCCCGCTGGGACGAGAACATGGCCGTGTATGGAGACATGATCGGGACGCGTGAGGCGGCGCACGCCGAGCGCATCCCGCGCGCGGACAACCTGCTCGGCAGCGATGCGCTCACGGCTGCCGAGTCGCGCCGCAAGGCGCTCGAGGGGCGCATCAACGACATCATGCACACCGATGACGTGGCTGCCCTCGGCACGGCGGAGCAGCGCGCGCACTGGCGCCGCGTGCAGGCCATCGAGACCGCGCTGGCGGCAATGCCAGACGATGAGGAAACGCGCGCCGCGCGCGAGAAGCTGTCGCTGGTGAAGGGCGTGCTCTACTGGGACCTGCACCAGGCGTACCGCGAACGCCTGTACCAGCAGCGCCGCCAGCTGCGCGAGCTCGACAAGGCGCTGGCCGAGGCCAACACGCGCTGGCTGCGCGTGCAGCAGGCCCGCGCGAGCGCTCCCGTGGCCACCGGTGAACAGGCCGAACGCATCGACCTGCTGACGCAGCGCCTCAGGGCCTTGCGTGCGCGCCTGGGTGCGGCAGCCGACGCGCAGCAGAGTCTGCTGGCCGGCATTGCCATCCACGAGCTCGACACGCAGCGTCAGCGCCTGGAGGACTATGAAGTGCAGGCCCGCTTCTCGCTGGCGGGGATCTACGACCGCGCCGCCGAAACGGCGCCGGCAGGTGGGCCATGAGAATGCCAATGCACTGGCGTGGCAGCCTCAACCTGGTCGCAGTTGCCGTGGCGCTGTCGCTGGCGGCGGTCAACGCTGGCGCTGCCGGCAAGAATGACGCCCCCACGCTGAAGGACCTGCCCCAGCGAAAGGTGGAGATCCGCCGCGACCCGCCCTCCGACGCCAATGCCGGCAAGGCGGCCGAAAACTACCGCCGCTTCCTGGAACTGCAGGAAGTGGATCCGGCGCTGCGCGCCGAGGCGCTGCGCCGGCTCGGCGACCTGTCACTGGAAGGCGGCGAGCTGGAGCGCATGGACGCGGAGATCTCCGAGCTCGACGCAGGCGGAGCCGAAGCCATCCGGCTGTACACCACGCTGCTCGAGGCGCACCCGGATGCCCCGCGCAACGACCGTGTGCTCTATCAGCTGGCACGCGCCTATGAAACCACCGGCCAGCCGGAGAAGGCCCTCGGGGCGCTGGATGAATTCGTGCGCCGCTATCCCGGCTCGCAGCGCCTTGCCGAGGTGCAGTTCCGCCGCGGCGAGCTGCTATTTTCGGCGCGCCGTTATCGTGACGCCGAGCTCGCCTACGCCGAAGTGACCCGTGCCGGCAGCGGCGAGTTCTACCAGCAGGGCCTCTACAAGCAGGGCTGGTCGCTGTTCAAGCAGGGCGACAACGATGGCAGCCTCCCCGTGTTCGCGCGCCTGCTCGACCTGCAGCTGCGCGATCCGGCCGCGCCACAGGGATTCCGCGCCGTGGAATCCCTGCCGCGTGCGGAGCGCGAGATCATCGACGACACGCTGCGCGCCATGACGCTGGTGTTCTCCTACCACCAGGACGTGGAGCCGGTGAACCGCCTCGTTGACGGCCTGGGCCGGCCACCTTATTCCTCGCTGCTCTATTCGCGCCTCGGCGACCTGCACGTGGAGAAGGAACGCTTCCAGGACGCGGCAGGCGTGTACCGGGCCTTTGTGGCGCGTGAGCCCAACAGTGAGTTTTCCCCGGGCCTGTCCACGCGGGCCATCGAGGCCTACAGCAAGGGCGGCTTTGCGCAGCTGGTGCTCGAAGGCAAGCGCGAGTACGTAGAGCACTACAACCTCGGCACCGCGTTCTGGCAGGGCCGCAGCCGCGCCGACTATCCGGGCGTGATCGGCGGACTGAAGACGCATCTCACTGACCTGGCCGCCTACCACCACGCGGCAGCACAGAAGAACCATCGCACCGAAGACTACGACCAGGCAGCACGCTGGTACCGCCTGCACCTGCAGGCCTTCCCGGATGATGCCGATTCCTCTCAGGTGAACTATCGCCTGGCCGACATGCTCTACGAGGGCGGCCGCTACGCGCAGGCCGTATCCGAGTACGAGCGCACGGCCTATGCCTATGCCATCAGCCCCGATGCGGCAAAGGCGGGCTATGCGGCCCTGTCGGCCTACCAGAAGCAGGAGGCCTTGCTGCCGCAATCCGAGCGTGCCGCCTGGCACATGCGCGCCACCGAATCGGGCGTGCGTTTCGGCCAGACCTTCCCCTCGCATCCGGACAGCGCCGGTGTGCTCACGCGTGCCACTGAAGACCTGTACAAGGCAGGCCAGCTGCCGCGTGCCATCCAGGTGGCCGGGTCGCTGCTGGCGCGGCAGCCGCCGGCCACGCCGGCGCAGCAGCGCATTGCCTGGAGCGTCACCGGGCAGGCGCAGTTCGACCAGGCGAAGTTCGCCGATGCGGAAGCCGCCTGGGTGCAGGCGCGCCGCCTCGCCACCGGCGAGGAACAGAAGGACCTCACCGAGCGGCTGTCGGTGGCCGTGTATCGCCAGGGTGAGGCGAAGCGTGCGGCCGGTGACAGCACCGGTGCGGTGGAGGATTTCCTGCGTGTGAGCCTGGTGGCGCCGGGCGCCGCCGCGGTGGAGACCGCGCGCTACGACGCCGCCGCAGAACTGATCAAGCTGGAGCAGTGGCCGAGGGCCATCGAAGTGCTCGAGGCCTTCCGTCGCGACTATCCGCGCAGCACGCAACAGGCCGACGTCACGCAGAAGCTGGCCGTCGCCTACATGCGCGCAGGCCGGGGCGATGCGGCCGCCGCGGAATTCGAGCGCATTGCCGCGGCGAAGGACCAGCCACCTGCCGTGCGCCAGGAGGCCCTGGAACTGGCGGCCGAACAGTACGAGAAGAGCGGCAACCTGGCCCGAGCCGTGCCGCTGCTGGAACGCCTGGTCGCCGAATACCCGACACCGGTGGCTGCCCGCATCGAGACGCGGCACAAGCTGGCCGAGCACGCGGCGAAGGCCGGCAACGCGGCGCGCGTGACGCACTGGCAGCGCGAGATCGTGAAGGCCGACGCCGCTGCCGGTGCCGCGCGCACCGACCGCACCCGTTACCTGGCGGCGACGGCAAGCCTTGCGCTGGCCACGCCGGCACGCGATGCCTTCCGTGCCCAGCGC
>JALYWF010000040.1 GCA_030852845.1 Pseudomonadota bacterium | reverse complement strand
CGGAGGAGATACGGTGAGCGAGACGATACTGGTTACCGGCGGTGCCGGGTACATTGGCAGCCACACGGTACAGCAGCTGCTTGACCGCGGCGAGTCCGTGGTGGTGCTCGACAATCTGTCCACCGGTTTCCCCCAGTCGGTACCCGGAGTGAAGCTGGTCACCGGTGACGTGGGCGATGCGCAGCTGGTGAGCACCTTGCTCCGCGAACATGGCATCCGCACCGCGATCCATTTCGCCGCCCACACCATCGTGCCCGAGTCGGTAGCCGATCCCCTCAAGTACTACGGCAACAACACCTGCCAGACCCGCAGCCTGCTGGCCACCTGTGCCGCCGGTGGCGTGAAGCACTTCGTGTTTTCCTCCACGGCTGCCGTGTACGGCATCCCGGAGTCCGGCCTCGCAGCCGAGGATGCCCGCCTTTCCCCCATCAATCCCTACGGCACCTCCAAGCTGATGTCCGAGTGGATGCTGCGCGACCTGGGCGCGGCCACCGACCTGCGCTATGTGGTGCTGCGCTACTTCAACGTGGCCGGCTCTGATCCGCAGGGTCGCATCGGCCAGTCCACGCGCAAGGCCACGCTGCTGGTGAAGGTGGCCTGCGAGGCCAGCGTGGGCAAGCGAAAATCCGTGAGCATCTTCGGCACCGACTACCCCACTCCCGATGGCACCGGCGTGCGCGATTACATCCATGTCGTCGACCTGGCCGATGCACACCTGCTGGCAGTCGACTACCTGCGCGGCGGCGGCAAGTCAGAGACGCTCAACTGCGGCTATGGACACGGATACAGCGTACGCGAGGTGCTCGACAGCGTGCAGCGCGTGAGCGGCGCGCCGCTGGACATCATCGAGATGCCCCGCCGCGCCGGTGATCCCCCCAGCCTGGTGGCCGGGTCCGACCGCATCCGCCAGGTGCTGGGCTGGAAGCCGGGCCTCGATGACCTCGACGGCATCGTGACCAGCTCACTGAACTGGGAGCGCAAGTTGCTGAGGGAACCCTGGTAGCCCGATGAAGTTGCTGCGGCCGCAATCGCTGAGCTCGCTGGTGCTGCTGGCGCTGGCCATCATCGCGCTGCCGCTGATCACGGCGCTGGTCACCGCTGGCGTGCAGCTGCGCCAGCTGGTGGCTTCCAGCGAACGCATCATCACCGAGGGCGTGACCGCCACGCGGCGCAGCCAGGAACAGGCGGCGGCGGTTTCCAGCCAGGCCAGGCTGTACCTGCTGCTCGATCCTGAAACGCTCAACACCTACCAGGACCAGCTGAAGTCCTACATGGACCAGGATGCGCGGCTGGATGACATCGGGCGCTACCTTTCAGCCTACCTGCGTGACGCGGAGGCGCGCGCCGCGCTGGCCGAATTCGACACGCTGCGGGCGGGCATGAGTGAACGCGTCCGCGCCGGCACCGCCGTGCAGTCGGAAATCGATGCCGGCTTCGAGCGCCTGCGACGCATCGCCAGCCTGGTATCCACGCGCATCAACGAGCAGATCGACACCGCCACCGCCGACCTGCGCGCCAGCACTGAACGCGCGCAGACACTGCTGTTCTGGGGATTCGTGCCACTGATCCCGCTGACCGTCATCGCGGTGGTGCTGTTCTCGTTCAAGGTGGTGCGGCCGCTGCGGCAGATCGACCGCGCCATCAGCGAACTGGGCAGCGGCGCCTTGCACCGGAGCATCCAGGTCGCCGGGCCGCGCGACATCGAGAAGCTGGGCCGGCAGCTGGAATGGCTGCGCCTGAGACTGCTGGAGCTTGCCCAGGAGCGCAACCGCTTCCTGCGCCACATGTCGCATGAACTGAAGACACCGCTGGCCAACATCCGCGAGGGCACGGAACTGCTGATGGATGGCGCGGTGGGCGAACTGCAGGGCGGCCAGCGCGAGGTCACCGGCATCCTGCGCGAGAACGGCATCCGGCTGCAGCGCATGATCGAGAACCTGCTGTCCTTCTCGGCCTGGCAGACCAGCAGCGTGGGCCTGGAGATCACCGAGTTCCGCCTGCGGCCGCTGGTCAAGCAGATCATCGAGAACCAGCAGCTGGCCCTGCTCTCCCAGCGCGTGCGCCTGGACGTGAACGTGGAAGACCTGACCGTGGCGGCCGACCGGAGCAAGCTCAGGCTGATCCTCGAAAACCTGTTGTCCAATGCCATCAAGTACACTCCCCGCAGCGGCACCATCCACATCCGCGCCCGGGCCGAGGGGGGCGAGCTGGTCCTGGAGGTCGCCGACAGTGGTCCGGGCATACCCCCGGAGGAAAGAAAGCAGGTCTTCGAAGCGTTCTACACCGGCAAGGCGCCGGCAGGACATATCAAGGGCACCGGCATAGGCCTGTCGGTGGTGATGGAATTCGTCAACGCACATGGCGGGGCAATCGAAATCGTCGATGGACAGTGGCCGGGTGCGCATTTCCGCATCCGCATGCCACAGCGGGCGGTCGAAAACACTACCGGGGCTGCAGCGCATGCGGCCTGAGCTGGCCGGTTACCTGCTGCTGGGGCTGCTGGCTGGTTGCGCCAGCCTGCCCGCTGCACGCTCACCGGCACCCTCCCCCCCGCCGGTGGTGGAATCCGTCCAGTCCACCCAGCTGGCCAGCCTGCTGGCTGCCCTGTTGCGCGTGGTCGAGGGCACTCCGGCCGAACAGGCCGAGGAAATCACGCTGGCGCGCGCCGGCTACGAGCAGGCACGGCAGGGGCCGGCGGTGCTGCGCTACGGACTGCTGCTGGCTGCCCCCGGGCACCCGGCGCGCGATCCGGTGCAGGGCCAGCAGCTGCTGCGCGAGGCGCTGGCGCGGCCGGAACTGCTCAGCGTCAACGAGCGTGCGCTGGGCATGGTCGAACTGGACCGCATCACCGCCGAGCTGCTCGCCACCGCCGAGAACCAGCGGCTGGTGGCCGAGCTGCAGCAGGAGCGGGACCGGCAGCGCAATGCGCCGGCAAGTGCAGCCATCACGCGACAGCTGCAGCTTGCGAACGAACAGAACGCACAATTGCGGCGTGAGCGCGATGAAGCGCGCGCCAAACTTGATGCCATAGCCGAACTGGAGCGGCGGCAGGCCGACCGCCCGCCCGCAGGAGCCACACGCGAACCATGATGACAATCCCGCATCTCCCGGCCTCCATTCCCGAGGAGCGCCTGTCGTGAGCTCCACCGCGCGCAAGGCAAGGATCCTGCTTGTCGATGACGACCCCGGACTGCTGCGGCTGCTGACCATCCGCCTGCGTGCCGAGAACTATGACGTGGAGGCAGCCGAGGGCGCCTCGCAGGCACTGGCCGCCGCCACGCGCTTCCGCCCCGACCTTGTGATCTCCGACCTGCGCATGGAACCGGTGGATGGCATCGGGCTGCTGAAGGAACTGCAGAACCGCTGGCCGGGCCTGAAAGTGATCCTGCTTACCGCGCACGGCACCATTCCCGATGCCGTGCAGGCCACGCAGATGGGCGCCTTCGGCTTCCTTACCAAGCCGGTAGACAAGCAGGAGCTGCTGGACCAGATCCAGCGCGCGTTGCGCATCTCCGGCTTCACAGGCAACACCGAAGAGTGGCGGGCCGACATCATCACCCGCAGCGCCATCATGGAAGAGCGACTCGCGCAGGCGCACATGGTGGCCGGCACTGACGCGCGCGTGCTCATCCTCGGCGAGAGCGGCACCGGCAAGGAACTGCTGGCCCGCGCCGTCCACAAGGCCAGCCCGCGGCGCGCCCGGCCTTTCGTGGTGATCCGCTGCACCGGCATCCCCGAGGAGCAGCTGGACATCGAGCTGTTCGGTGCTACTGCATCCACCGGCAAGGCGTACAAGGGCGCGCTCGAACAGGCCGAAGGCGGTACCGCGCTGCTGGATGAGATCGGCGAGCTGCCACCACGGCTGCAGCAGAAGCTGCTGCGCGCGCTGCAGGAAGAGGCCGTGCGTCCGGCCGGCGCCGAGGCCGCGCAGTCCATCAACACGCGCGTGATCTCCACCACCAGCCACGACCTGCAGGAAGCCTCCGGCGCCGGCCGTTTCCGTGAAGACCTCTACTACCGCATCAACGTCGTGCAGATCGAGATGCCGCCGCTGGCGCGCCGGCGCGAGGACATCCCGCTGCTGATCGCCCACTTCCTGGCGCAGATTGCCGCCGAGACCGGCCAGCGCAGCATCTTCCCGCCCGAGGCGCTGGAATTGCTCGCCACCGCCGACTGGCCGGGCAACGTGCGCCAGCTTCAGAACCTGGTCCGCCAGGCGGTGGCGATGTCGCAGACGCCCATCGTCCCGGTGGAACTGGTGCAACAGTCCCTGGGCGGAGCGCCCGGCCGCCTGCCCTCCTTCGATGAGGCCCGCGATGAATTCACGCGCGGCTACCTCTCGCAGATCCTGCAGATCACCGGTGGCAACGTCAGCCAGGCCGCGCGCCTGGCCAAGCGCAACCGCACCGATTTCTACAAGCTGCTGGGACGGCACCAGCTGGTGCCGGAAGATTTCAAGCAGCGCTGACCGCAACGCGCCGGGTGCGCCACAACAGCACCGCGACGGCCACTGCCAGCAGCGCGGTGGGCAGCCACGCAAGTGGCAGCGGGTCGAGGGCGAAGGCCAGCGTGCCGCTTTCCACCATGCGCTGGGCGATGAAATAGACCAGGCCCAGCACCAGCCCCAGTGCCGCGCGCGCGCCGCCTTCGGCGCTGCGCAGGAATCCGGTCAGCAGCGGCACTGCCAGCAGCATGGCCAGCGGGACTGCCGCCAGGCGCGCCAGTCCGTTCCAGAAGGCAAAGCGTTGTGCCGTGGCATCCTGGCCGAGGCCCTCCAGCAGGCTTGTGGCACGGCGCAGGTCACTGAAGGATTGCTGGCGTGGCTCGCTGGTGGACAGGCGCAGGAATTCCCCATCGATGGCTGAGTGCAGCTGACGCGCGCCCACCGGCCCGCGCGTCACCGTGCCGCCACCGAAGCGCGATTCCGCCAGCTCCCGCAGCTCCCACGTGCCATCGCCCAGCGGCTGCGCGCTGCCAGCGACGGCGACCGCCGCCAGTTGCCGCGGGCCGTCGAGTTCGAACAACGTGACGCCGCCACCGGCGTCGGCGCGCAGCAGCAGCTGCCCGTCGCGCATCCATGCCGCGCCCCGCACCACATCGGCGCTGCCATCGCGCTCCAGCGCGCGGCTGATCCGGGCGGCCTGTGCCAGCGGTGGCGCCACCCATTCCGCCAC
>JALYWF010000037.1 GCA_030852845.1 Pseudomonadota bacterium | reverse complement strand
ACCTGCTGCGCCAGTCCGACGCCCATGCCTGGGCCGAGGTGTGGCTCGACGGCGCAGGCTGGGTCCGCTTCGATCCCACTGGCGAGGTGGCGCCGGGGAGGCTGCAGCGCGGACTCGGCGACCTGCTGCCCGCCACACGTTCCGCTGCCACGAACTTCGTGCAGCAGACCACCTGGCTGCGCGACTTGCGCGACAGGTGGGATGCAGCCGGCACCTGGTGGCGCGAGCGCGTGGTGAACTTCAACGGCGCCCGGCAACGTGACCTGATGACCTGGCTGGGACTGGGCCGCATCGACTATCGCGGTATGGCGTTGTTGTTGCTGGCCGGCGTGGTGGCATGGAGCGCCCTGCTGCTGTTCTGGTTGCGCCCACGCACGCAGGCCCGGCCGCAGGATGCACTGGGACGACTCTGGTCTCGATACCTGGCGCTACTCGGGCGTCGCGGCCTGCCGGTGGCGGCCCACGAGGGACCGGAAGCCATCCGCCGCCGTGCGCAGCGCGCCTGGCCGGGTGCCGCGACACGCATTGGGGATTTCACACGGGCCTATGCGCAACTGCGCTTCGGCGGGGGCGCCGCTGGCGACGTCGCCACAGCGCTCCCACGGCTACGCAAGGATCTGGCCGAGATCAACCGGATCATTTCAGCGCCGAAGTGATCCGTTCCCGGGCATGCGCACGCGCCACAACAGCGCCCCGCCGCCAACGAAGAGCAGCAGCAGCGCCAGGATCGAGGCGCGAGTGCTGTTCGCGGCCAGCGCCAATGCGCCCATCAGCGCGGGACCCAGCACCGTGCCGAACTTGCCGACCATGTTGTAGAAGCCGAAGTATTCCGCCGACTTCCCCTCCGGCACCAGCCGACCGAACATGGAACGCGACAGGCTCTGTACGCCGCCCTGCACCAGGCCCAGCGTCGCAGCCATCAAATAGAACTCCAGTGCCGAATCCAGGAAATATGCCCACACGGTGATGAGCGCGTACACGGCCAGTCCGATCAGCACGCCGACGCGTGCGCCAACGCGCTCGCCCACCCTCCCGAAGACCAGCGCCGCGGGAAAGCCGATGAACTGCGTCAGCAGCAAGGCGCCCAGCAGGTCGCTGGATTGCAGTCCGAGCGACAGGCCGTAGTTCACGGCCATCTTGATGACCGTGTTCACGCCATCGATGTACAGCCAGTAGGCCAGCAGGAACTGCCACAGTAGTGGCTGCCCCCTGACCCTGCGGGCCGTGGCGGCCAGCTCGCGCCAACCTGCCACCAGGGCATTGCCGGTGGCCGGGCGAGCGGCGCCCTCGCGCACGAACAGCAGCACCGGCAAAGTGAATACCAGCCACCAGATGGCCACTGTCACGAAGGACCAGCGCACGGCAGCGGCTGCATCGGCAAGGCCGAACAATGCCGGCCTCACCACCATTGCCACATTCACCGCGAACAGCAGCCCGCCGCCAAGGTAGCCCAGCGCATAACCGAACGCGGAGACGCGGTCATAGTCGCGCGGTTCGGCGACATCGAGCAGCAGCGCATCACCGAACACCACCCCGCCGTTGAAACCGATGGTGCCCAGCGCAAACAGCGCCGCCGCGGCCAGCCACTGGCCCTGTGCCAGGAAAAAAAGCCCGAGTGTGGCCAGCGTGCCGAACAAGGTGAACACGAACAGCATCTGGCGGCGACGCCCGCCGCGATCGGCAATGGCACCGAGGAAGGGCGCCAGCAGCGCGATCACCAGCCCGGCGATGGCATTGGCATAACCCAGCCGCGCAGTGGTCAGCTCGGTATTGGCGCCAGCGCTCCAGTACTGGCTGAAGAACACCGGGAAGAACCCGGCCATCACTGTGGTCGCAAATGCCGAGTTGCCCCAGTCATACAGGCCCCAGCTGAGCACCGGTCGCCGCGCCAGCCACTTCATGGCTGCACGAGGCCGGCTGCCGGGGACGCGGCAGGGCTCATCACGCGTGGCTCTCGCGCGTCACGTGGAAGGTCAGCTCGGGCCAGCGCTCCAGCGTGAGCGCCAGGTTCACCCGCGACGGGGCCAGGTAAACCAGCGCCCCGGCGTGGTCCTCCGCCAGGTTGTCGTAGGCCTTGGTGCGGAACTCCGCGAGCTTCTTCTCGTCGCCCTGCACCCACCGGGCAGTCTGCACGCCAATGCCCTCGAATGCGCATTGCACGCTGTACTCGTCCTGCAGTCGGAACGCCACCACCTCGAACTGCAGCTGCCCCACCGCGCCGAGGATCAGCTCGTTGTTGCGCAGCGGACGGAACAGCTGCGTTGCGCCCTCCTCGCACAGCTGGTCCAGGCCCTTCTGCAGGGCCTTCATCTTCAGCGGATCCTTCAGCACCGCGCGGCGGAACAGTTCCGGTGCGAAGTTGGGAATGCCGGTGAAGGCCAGCTTCTCGCCCTCGGTGAAGGTATCGCCGATATTGATGGTGCCGTGGTTGTGCAGGCCGATGATGTCGCCGGCCCAGGCCTCCTCCACCGCACTGCGTTCGCCGGCCATGAAGGTCAGCGCATCGGCAATGCGGATTTCCTTGCCCAGCCGTGGATGAAAGAAGCGCATGCCCGGTGTGTAGCGGCCGGAGCAAACCCGCATGAAGGCGATGCGGTCCCGATGCCCGGGATCCATGTTGGCCTGGATCTTGAAAACGAAACCCGTCAGCTTCGGCTCTGCCGGATCCACGACGCGCTCGCGTGCCGTGCGCGGCAGGGGCCCCGGCGCATGCTCGGTGAAGGCGCGCAGCAACTCCTCCACGCCGAAGTTGCCGATGGCCGAACCGAAGAACACCGGCGTCTGCCGGCCGGCCAGGTATTCGGCCACATCGAAGGGCGTGGCCGCGCCGCGCACCAGGTCCACTTCCTCGCGGAAGGCCATGGCACGATCGCCGAGGAACTCCGTGGCCTCCGCGCTCCTCAGCCCTTCGATGACACGATTGTCGCCACGCGTGCCGCGCTCGCCGGCTTCGTAGGCATAGATGCGGTCTTCAGTGAGATGGTAGATGCCCAGCAGGTCGCGCCCCATGCCGATGGGCCAGGTCACCGGCGCCACACCCAGCTTGAGCACCTTCTCGATCTCGTCCAGAAGGTCGAGCGGTGCTCGACCTTCCCGGTCCAGCTTGTTGATGAAGGTCATGATGGGCGTGGCACGCAGGCGGCATACCTCCATCAGGCGGATGGTGCGCTCCTCGACACCCTTGGCGCAGTCGATCACCATCAGCGCCGAATCCACCGCCGTGAGCGTGCGGTAGGTGTCTTCGGAAAAATCCTCGTGCCCCGGCGTATCGAGCAGGTTCACGATGCGGCCGTTGAACGGGAACTGCATCACCGAGCTGGTGACCGAGATCCCGCGCTGCTGCTCCAGGCGCATCCAGTCGGAGGTCGCATGCCGCGCCGCCTTGCGGCCTTTCACCGTGCCGGCCAGCTGGATCGCGCCGCCGAAAAGCAGCAGCTTCTCGGTGAGCGTGGTCTTGCCGGCGTCGGGGTGCGAGATGATGGCGAAAGTGCGCCGCCGGCCTGCCTGCTGCACTTGCGCGGACTCTGACATTCTGGCTCCTGAAAGAAAGCGGGCGATTATACCGGTCAGCGAAATTCCGGCAGGCCCTATCACACCCGCGTCTCGTTGCCATGCTACGGGCCCTGCAGTACCGTGCGGCGGACCATCAATACGACCCGCCGCACAGGACGATGCCAGTGACCAGTCGCCGCGAATTCACACTTGCCCTTACCGGAACCGCCTTCGCCGGACTGATGACTGCATGCGCATCGATGCCGGTGGATGTCTCGCGCCGGCCGCGCGCCTACGGCAGCCTGGTGCCGGACCCCATGCGCCTGCTCGATCTGCCGGCGGGCTTCAGGTACCACATCATCTCCTCTTTCGGCGATCGAATGGACGACGGCTTCCTGGTCGGTGACAACGCCGACGGCATGGGATGTTTTGCGCTGGGCCGCGGCCGCCTCGCGCTGGTGCGCAACCATGAGCTCACTGCCACCCAGCAGGCCCGCGGTCCGCTGGCGCGCAACACGGGCGCGGAGCCACCCGTGTACGACCGCAATGCGAATGGCGCGGCGCTGCCCGGTGGCACCAGCACGCTGGTGTACGACATGCGTGCACAGCGCGTGGTGCGACAGCACGCCAGCCTGGTCGGTACCATCCGCAACTGCGCCGGCGGCGTCACCCCTTGGGGCAGCTGGCTGACCTGCGAAGAAGACCTCACCCGCGCCGGCCCGCGCGCCGGTCGCGACCATGGCTGGGTATTCGAGGTACCGGCCGCTGCGACCAGCACCGTGCAGCCGGTGCCACTGACGGCGCTGGGACGTTTCAACCACGAGGCCGCCGCAGTGGATCCACGTACCGGCGTGGTCTATCTCACCGAAGACCGCAACGACGGCCTGCTTTACCGCCTGTTGCCGACGGCACCGGGCGAACTGGCCCGCGGCGGAAAGCTGCAGGCACTGGCGCTGGTGGAGCCCGGCCTCACCGACAGTCGCAACTGGGAGGGCACGTTGCTGCCGCAGGGCAGCTGGCAGGCCACGCGCTGGATCGACCTGGACAATGTCGAGAGCCCGGAAGATGACCTGCGCAAGCGTGGCAACGCCGCCGGCGCGTTGCTGTTCGCGCGCGGCGAAGGCATCCACATGGGCAACGGCGAGGTGTACTTCTGCTGCACCAGTGGCGGGGCCAAAAAACTCGGCCAGGTGATGCGCTACCGCCCGTCACGATTCGAGGGCCGGCCCGAAGAGGCCGGCGAGCCCGGCCGGCTGCAGAACTTCTACGAATCCCCGGACATCACGCATTTCAATTTCGGCGACAACCTCACCGTCGCCCCCAACGGCCACCTGGTCGTCTGCGAGGATCAGTACACGGCCAACGTGAACAACCACATCCGCGGTGTCACACCGCAGGGACAGACCTACGACATTGCCCGGCTGCACTCGCAGACCGAACTGGCCGGGGCCTGTTTCTCGCCGGACGGCTCCATCCTGTTCGTGAACATCTACAGCCCGACAAAGACCGTGGCGATTACCGGACCCTGGAGCAGTTTCGCGGCCTGACCACAGCCTTCACTCCGGCAGGAGCTGCCGGCGCAGCACCACGGCATCCTCGCGGCCACCCACGGCCTGGTAGTAGCCGCGGCGCATTCCCACCTGCGTGAAGCCGCTGGCGAGATAGAGGCGGATGGCCACGGTGTTGGAGGGCCTCACCTCCAGGAACACCTCGCGCGCCCCGATGGCGCGCGCATGATCGATGAGGTGCTGCAGCAGGCGGCTGCCAAGCCCCCTGCCGCGATCCGCCTCGGCCACGCAGATGTTCAGCACATGGGCCTCGCCGGCACCGGCGCTGAGCACCCCGTAGCCCACGATCTCCCGCTCGGTCTCCACCACGCAGCAGTAGTAGCCCGCCCGCAGGCAGTCGCGGAAGATGTTCTCGCTCCAGGGGAAGGCGTAGGTCTGCAACTCCAGCATCCCCACCGCTGGCACATCGGCGGGCCGCATGACGCGGATCACGTCCACCACCGTGTTCACGCAGGCTGTGGCCCGGCCATGCGCCGCGCAAACTTCAGGTCTTCCCACACCTTGCGCTTCTCACCCGGGCTGCGCAGCAGGTAGGCAGGATGGTAGGTGACCACCACGGGCGTGCGTGCGCTGCCGAAGGCGTGCACACGGCCACGCAGGCGGCCAACTGGCACGTCGGTGGCCAGCAGGTTCTGTGCGGCCACGCTGCCCACTGCCAGCATGATGGTCGGCTTCAGCAGCGCGATCTGGCGCTCCAGGAACGGCAGGCACTGCGCCACTTCAGCGGGCGCGGGATTGCGGTTGTCCGGCGGACGGCACTTGAGGACATTGGCGATGAAGACCTCATCGCGCCGCAGGCCGATGGCCAGCAGCATGGCATCGAGCAGCTTGCCGGCCCGTCCGACGAATGGCTCACCCTGCCGGTCTTCTTCCGCTCCCGGGGCCTCGCCGACCACCAGCCAGCGCGCGCTGCGGTTGCCAACGCCGAACACGGTGCGCGTGCGGCAGGCGTGCAGGCCACAGCGTGTGCAGCCGGCCACCTCGGTCGACACCGCATCCCAGCTGTCATTCCCACAGGCATCTGCGCCGACAGGCGGGTCGGGCAGCGCTGGCGCGGCGGGTGCACGCGCTGCAGGCTGCACCGCCATCGC
>JALYWF010000028.1 GCA_030852845.1 Pseudomonadota bacterium | reverse complement strand
CGACTGCACCGGGCGCGCCGCAGCCTCGCCCGGCGCATTGACGAGATGGCTGCCGGGGCGCGGCCGGTATCACGAATCAGGAGCCGAACATGAACTGCCAGGATATCGAGCGGATTCTCGACGACGTTGACGTCACCGGCATCGATGCGGAAATGGAGCGCGCGGTGGATAGCCATCTGCGCACGTGCCCGCAGTGCGCGCGGGACTGGCAGCTTCAGCAACGACTGGCGCGCAAGGAGTTGCCGGTGATGCCGGCAGAGCTGGCGGCGCGGTGCGCAAAGGCGGCGAGGGTGTCGTCTGGAGCCGCGGGCCGGGTGCGCCGGCTTGTCGTCGTAGGCGCACTGACACTGGCGGCAGCGGCAGCGCTATGGCTGGGAACGCGCCAGCCGCCAGCTGTGATCGTGCCAGCGCCGGCACTAGCCAATGCGGCGCAGGAGCCGCGAGAGGAAGTGCAAGCCGCCGCGCCCCCGACTGAAGTTGCGGCGGGTGCTCCGGACTCCCGCACCACTGAGGACACCCCGCCGGCCAATCCTTCCGCGCCACTGCTGTCGATCTGGGTTCTGCCCACTGAGGCAGGTTCGGAGGATGTCGCCATCCGTTCCGCAGCCAGGCAGCTGCATGAGTCGCTGGTGGAAGCCCTGCGCGCGATCCCCGATGCCCATGTCCGCGAAGGTGAATCCGCTGCGGGGCGGGGTGCCGATTATGTGCTCCAGATCTCGAAGGAGACGCTTTCAACCCCCGATCCAGAGGGAATGTGGCGTTTCCAGGTCAGTGTGCAGGTACCCCGGTCCACGCTCAGCAGTGAGCAGATCAAAGGCTACGAACAGGTGCAGTCCGTCCAGGGCATGGGTGGTGCCACCGTGCCGGGATACATACGACGTTTCGGCTACGGTACCCTGGTGTCACTGCAGGTGCCATGCAAGATGGCAATGTGTCCGGCGAAGCAGGCGGCCGAAGCGGTGGAATCGATCCGCCTCAACGCCTTCAGGCTCGACCGGGCCAAGCAGCAGGAGGTTTTCGCCCGGTTCCGGGAATCCGGCACCGACTTCGCCACGCGGCTGAAACTCCTCGGGGACCTCAACACGCTCACCGGTACCGGGCGTGCGACGCCTGTTGACGCGCAGTTTGCCCGCGCCATCCTCGACATGCATGCGGATGCGTCGGACCGCTCGCAGCGCCTGCGGCTGTGGCGTGCCCTGGATAATTACACCGACAACGCAATGATTGAGCCGATACTGTGGCTGGTACGCCAGGAGACCGATACGCAGGTACGTGCCATGCTGGTCTCGCAGCTGGTGAAGAATTTCAGGTCTGATGAGACGGCCCGGAAGGCGCTGGAGGAAATCGCCGTCACCGATGCGTCAGGTCTGGTGCGCCAACTGGCCCGCCGCGCCGCGGAGGGGAATGAGGCGTGGCACAAGTATCTCCGTGACACTCTCCAGGACCGGACGCTGTCTTCCCACCAGCGCTGGGAGCCTGTGGACTACCTCTTGAACGTGATCACGACCGGATCAATGGGCATGGCGCAGCAGTCGCTTGCCAGGCTCGACAATGTGACCATCGCCGCCCTGGCGGAAGTGCTGCCGGAAGTCTGGGCCGGATGGTCACTCGAAAATGATCCGGGGAGGGTCATTCGGCTGCAGAACCTCTTCAGCAGCTTGAACGACCTGGCGCTGGCGGAATTGCTGCTGAAGAGCCTGGATGGCGGCTCCCCCTTTTCCCGGAGCACCATCGTGACGCTGCTGCAGAAGTATGTCGACGATCCGGTGGTGAGAGAGAGGCTGGAAAGGCTCCGCGAGGAAGATGCCGACACCAAGGTGCGGGAAGCCGCGGGGCGGGTGCTGGCGAAAGCTACTCCTGCACTTCCCAGGTCCTGAACGTGATCTGCGCCGACCGCAGCACCTCCCGCACCTCGTTCAGCTTCTTCAGGTCGCGCAGCGGCCCGATGATCACGCGATGCCACTCGCTGTCATCGATGGTCACACGCTGGATGGTGGCTTCGATGCCCAGCTTGCCCAGCCGGTCACGCTCCCGCTCCGCTCCATCACGGTTGCGCGAGGCGCTGGCCTGGATGACATATGAGCCCACCCTCGTGATCGGCGCCAGCGGCTGCGGGCGTCCGGCGCGCGGTGTGTCGGAAGCCACCACCACTTCCTGCGTGGGCGCCATCTCGTAGAAATCCAGCTGCACCACCGGATCGGCATCATCCGGCGGCACCTCGGGTGCCGCCTCCACAACCTGCGCAACAGGCTCCTCCGGCTCCTTCTGCAGCTGCCGTTGCCCATGCACCCACACCAGCAGCGCCACCGCCAGTCCCACACCCAGTCCCGCGCCGAACTGGCGGTACTGGCCCGGATCGAACCGGTCGCCCCGTGCACCATGCTTGTAGTCACGGGCGGGCATTCGCGGGCGCGTGTTGCTCACATGCTCTCCGGCGCAGAGACCCCCAGCAGAGACAGCCCGTTGCGCACCACCTGCTGTGCGGCAAGGGCCAGCGCGATGCGCGCATTGCGCAGCCGCGCATCCTCGACGATGAACTGCTCGGCGTTGTACCAGGTGTGGAACGACTGGGCGAGTTCGCGCAGGAAATGTACCAGTGAATGCGGCGAGCGCTGCTCGCCGGCAAACCGGATCACTTCCGGATATTTGCCCAGCAGCGTCAGCACCTCGCTCTCATGCGGCGACACCAGCGTGTCGAGGCTGTCGAGCCCGACCGCCGCGTCATAGACAAAGCCCTTCGAGGCCAGCTGCCGCTGCACGCTGGCCACACGCGCATGCGCGTACTGGATGTAATAGACCGGGTTCTCGTTGCTGCGCGACTTGGCCAGCTCCAGGTCGAAGTCCAGGTGCTGGTCGTGGCTGCGCATCACATAGAAGAACCGGCAGGCGTCATTGCCCACTTCCTGTCGCAGCTGCCTGAGCGTGATGAACTCGCCGGCGCGCGTGGACATCGGCACCTTCTCGCCCTTGCGGAAGAGCGACACGAACTGCACCAGCAGCACGTCGAGTGACTCGGGTGGATGCCCCAGCGCGGCCAGGCCCGCGCGCACGCGCGCGGTGTAGCCGTGGTGGTCCGATCCCATGATGTCGAGCAGCAGGTCGAAGCCGCGCTCGCGCTTCTCAAGGTGGTAGGCGATGTCGGAGGCGAAGTAGGTCTTCACGCCGTTCTCGCGCACCACCAC
>JALYWF010000198.1 GCA_030852845.1 Pseudomonadota bacterium | reverse complement strand
CCGTGTAGGCGCCGAGGCTGGTGGCCTGGGCCGTATCACCCAAGACGTGGATGGAAGGATTGAAGAACAGGTGGAAATTCGGCGCGGGGAGGTTGGAGGGATTGCTGCCGATGATGTTTTCGAGCTGTGCCTGGATGGCTGCGCGCCCCTGCACGGCGGAGGGACCGCTGCCATATTCGGCATCTTCCGCGAACAGCTCGCCGAAGGCGGCGAAGTCGCGCCGGTCGAGCGTGGCGCCGTAGGCTGTCATCAGCTCCCGTATCTGTTCGCGGTCCTCCAGCTGCTGCAGCCGTTCTGCCATGGCTGGCTGCGCAACGTCACGCGTGCAGCCGGCTGCCAGCACGACAAGCGTGGCGACCAGGAGCGAATGGCGAAGGGTGCGGTTGTTCATCGGAGGCCCGGCGGCACCCGGGTCTGGAGAGCGTAGCCGCAGCGCGGCCGGCTCGCCAGCGCGACGCCCCCTTGCAGCGTCCTTTTCCGGATGCCTGGCTCAGCCGGCAATGGCGCGCCAGGCCTCCAGCTTGTCCGCATGCGACCGACGCGCATGTGTGGGACTGGTGGAGGGCAGCGTCACGCGTGCAATTGCCTGGTGCTGTGGCATCAACGCAGGCCCCACGTGTCGCTCGAACAGCGCACGCGCCGGCCCGCCATTGAAGTAGATGGTGCGTATCTGCCTGTGCCGCGCGAAAAAGGCGTTGAAATCGTTCGGCACGCAGGAGTCCGGAACGATGTCCGAATCAAGGCTGGTGCCCCGAGTGCAGGCCGCGAGCACATCCCACACCGCCAGCCCCGTCTTCGAGAGTTCGCGCACACGCTGCCGGTAGGGCAGCTGGCGCGGTATGCCGAAGAGACCCTCGATGATGAACCAGAAGGCATTGCGCGGATGGGCGTAGTACTGGCGGGCAAGCAGCGAGGCCTTGCCCGGCATGGTTCCCAGCACCAGTCGCGTGGCGCGCGTGTTGCCCAGCGGCGGAAAGCTCTGGACGTGCACGATCTCAGGCCGGCCGGTGTTCCGTGCCTTCGCCGGGCGTGATGAAGAACATCGAGGCGGCACTGGCCACCTTTGCCGTGTGCCAGGTGCCGCGTGGAATGACACAGAAGCTGCCGGGCTGCAGCAGCTGCACTTCCCGCCGCGTCCCGTTGGCATCTTCCAGCACCAGCGTTGCGGCGCCGGACAGCAGCGCCACGACCTCATCGCCGTTGGGATGCCGCTCCCAGTTCGGCCAGTCGGCACTGCATTCGAAGGAGCTCACCAGGTATTCGTTGCGGAAGTCGCCCAGTTCGCCGGCCATCAACCGTGGCCAGAATCTGGCGTCCACTGGCAAATGCTCGATGGAGCAATCCGGCCGCAGCCGCAGGTAGGTGGATGAGAAATGTTCGGCAGCCAAGGCAGCTCCTCCGGGCAGGACCCGCAAGGAGCTTACCTCAGTGCGGCAGGGTCGCCAGCTGCGTGCTGCGGTACGCGTATTCCAGGAACTTCGCCGGGTCGCCCAGCTGCCGGACCATGCCGGCGCCCGGCTCGCGGTTCAGCGGACGGTCCACGATCACCTGGCCCACGCCCATGAATTCCTTGCCGGCGTTGTAGTCAGCCACGTCCTTCGGTCCGAAGGCCTTGTTGAACAGCACGAAGAACTGCTTGAACAGCTCCCAGTACACGTCCTTGTGGCGCACCACGTCGGCGCCGGTGAGCACCGGGCCATCGGCAGGAATCACAATGGTGTCAGGCTTCACGATGCCCGTGAGGATGTCGTAGGTGCGCACGAAGCCGTGCATGAAGCCGCCGTTGAGGTAGTCGATCACCGGCCAGCGGTCCGACCCCACCGGGCCGCCCGCCACCAGCACGTTGCGCTTCGGGAAGTACACCATCAGGTCGCCATTGGTATGCGCGCCGGGCAGGTAGCGGTAGTCCACCTGCTCGCCGGCGAACTGCAGCGAGCCGGTGTTGTAGGTGGTGACCCTGGGCAGGCCTTCCTTCGCCAGTGGGCCATACACTCCCTCGTAGAGGGCGGAACGATTGCCCAGTGCATGGGCGAGGGCGATCTTGCTCACCTCGTGGGCAATGATGGTGCCACCGTCCCGGCCCACGGCTTCGTTCGAGCCGGTCTGCTCGGGGTGCCAGTGGGTGTTGATGAGCGTGTTCACGCGGCTGGTATTCAGGGCACCGTGGATGGCCTTCAGCAGCACCGCGGAGTTGCGGGACAGGCCGCCATCGACCATCAGTGCACCTTCCGGTCCACCCAGCGCCACGACGTTCGCGCCCGCGCCCTGGATCAGTGCCAGGCCCTTCACGTCCACTACGCGCAGGTCGCTGGCCGACACACTGCGCACGGCGGCCTTCACGGCTTCGCCGGTGCCGGCTACTGGCTTGCTGGCCGGGGAAGTGCCAGCGCATCCGGTGAGGGCGCCCGATCCGAGCAGCGAGGCAGCAGCAACGGCCTGCGCACCATCACGCAGGAAAAAACGACGGGAAATGGGCATTACGGTCCTACCGGGTCTACGGGCCAGATGACGGAGTCGTACACGGCCGTGGCAATGGGCGGCCCCTGCGGTGGCCAGTCGGGAATGGTCTGGAGCTCGACCGTGGCCCCGAGGCTGCGCAGGTAGTCGGCCAGCGACTTGTTGGGCTGGGACGGCATCTGCAGGAAGGGCACGTAGCCACGCGCCATCGCGTAGTCGAGGGCGGTGAGCCCATCCTCGTCCTTCACGTTGATGTCGAGGCCCAGCTCCACCAGGGTCTGGATCACCTGCCGGTTGCCGCCGCCCCGCACCGCGTAGTGCAGGGCAGAGCCGCCGCGCGAACGGTTCAGGAAGTGGCGCTGGGCCACAAGATGGAGGTCGGCACCCTGCTCGACGAGGTATTTGACCAGCTCCACCTGCGGGTTGGGACGCGGACCACCGGCCCCCGGACCTGCGCCGCGGCCAGCGGGTGCTCCACCGGGGCCAGCCGCGCCGGGAGCGCCGCCCCTGGCCGGAGCTGCACCCATCAGGGTTGAGGTTCCCGCCGCCTGGGC
>JALYWF010000195.1 GCA_030852845.1 Pseudomonadota bacterium | reverse complement strand
CCCCCCCCGCCCGCGATCAGTTGATCTGCGCGCGGATGAAGCGGTGCGGCGGCTCGTCGATCGGCTCGCCGTTGTCCGTCATCTCGACGAGCAGCACCTCCGGGTTGCCCGGCAGGATCTCGAACAGGTTCGGCGACGGCGACCGCGTGTCCAGCACGGACTGCGAGCCCGGGAGCGCGCCGATGAAGCCCGGCGGATACGTGGCGCCGTTGCTGCCCGCGTTGTCGACAAAGGCGAACCCTTGGGCGAACTGGGGTCCGGTGATGCAGCTGGTGCGGCGGATGTAATAGCCCGACGTTTCCGTCGTGTTCGGGTACGTGTAGCAGGCATCCTGCACCTGGGCCGGGCCGTTCACGCCGGCGTGGAAGCCGTTGCCGGTGTCGAAGTTGTACACGAACAGCCGCCGGTAGTCCTCGGAGATCCAAGGCCCCATCATCTGCATCGAGGCCGTCTTCGGTTCGACCATCTCCAGCGTTGAGGTCACGTTTGGCGATCCGGCCGCAGTCGCAGTCGGGCCGACGAAGGTGAGCGTCAGCGTGTCGCCGCCCTTGACCACCGTGGCAGGCACCGTCCGGCCACCCGCGGCGGAGGACACCACGCCGGTGAAGCCCGGTGTGTTGCTCAGGCTCCATGGCAGGTTGCTGCGACCACCGATGACGCTCGAGTCAGTGTGCAGCGTGAACTCGATCGTGCCGGCCACCGGGTTGTAGTCGTAGAAGCCGTGCTCCACGCCGGTGCCGATGTTGAGGGGCCGGTCGGCGTGCGTGGCGAACAGGAACGTGCCGTCGTCGAACAGCGCCAGGAACTGCCGGTTGTTGATGACCGGCGTGGTGGCGGTGTTGCGCTGGATGCGCTGGTAGACGCCCGTCAGCACCTTCTCCGCCGTCGGCAACGCCCGGCAGCGCACCGAAACTCCGTTCGGGTTCCACGTGTGGCTGGAGGCCGCGCCCGTCGCGGGCGGATTCGACAGCCACAGCGCCGAACCTTGCGCGGCACCGGCGACGGCCGTCGTGCCGAAGGTGAGCGGACCCGGCGCCGGGACCGCCGCGGCGAAGGTGCTGACGATGCACTTCTGGCCCGCGGGATTCTGGGTCACCACGATGTCGTAGGCAGCACCCACGTAGCTCGGCAGCTGCGTCCAGAAGTCGATCGTACTGCCCGAAAAACCCGAGATCGTCAGCTCCGAATTCGCCGGCGGCTCCGCCGTGCCGAGCTTCTGCAACGCCAGCTTGAGGCCGTCGGCGCCCATGGACTGGGCCGAACCGCCTGCCGGGGCGCTGTACTGCACCGTGCCGGTCACCGTGAACAGGCACGTGTCGACATTCACGTTGGTGACGTCGGCGGTGGGGTTGGCGCCAGCGCCGTTGAGAACGCGGCAGTTGTAGGTCCGCCCATCCTGCTGGTAGGTCGCGATCACGTTCCAGAGGAACTGCGAGGCAGCCGGATCGGTCGGGTTGCTGATCGGAGCGTTGAATCCCCTGGTGGTGAACGTGAACGCCGTGGCACCTCCGAGTTCGATACGCTCGACACCCTCCTCGGTGCTCAGCGAGACGGCCGCGCCCGGCAGGTTCGCGAAGGATGAAACCGCGGTGCCGCTGATCGTGTAGCGCGGCAAGGCCGGGTCATCCACGCAGCTCACCGACGGCAACGGCCCGGTGCCGCCGACTGTGCCCGAACCGTTCTGCACCGTGCAGACCTTGCCGAACGGGTTCTGCGTGATGCTGAAGTTGTAGGGCGTACCCACCGGAATCGAGCCGTAGGAGAACGGCGTGGCCGGAATGTCGAGGTTGCCGAAGAAATACCGGATGGGCTCGTACCCCTCGCGCGTGATGCCCGCGTTCAGCCGTACCGGGCGTTTGTTGCCCAACCCCGTGATCGTGCCTTCCAGCACTGCCATCTGCTCGGGCACGGTTGTGGCCGGTTCACTGCGGACGTCCTTGATCGAGTCACAGCCAGCGATGCCGATGCCCATGCCGGCCAGAGCGACGGCCGCAAGACTCGAACTTCTATTGATGGAAATCATGAAATCCCCCAAAAGCTGCTCAGGAAAGGGGCGACGCATCGCCCCTCTTTGCCTGGTGGTGTTCAGAAGCGCAACCGCACGCCCATGCGATAGGAACGACCCATCGTGTCGTGCATACCCGCCGACGCCCCGCTGATGCCGCCGCCGCTGAACGGCGGGGTCTTGTCAAACAGGTTGTTGATCGAGCCGAACACCTGGACCTGACGCATGTTGCGCACGGGCACGTCGTACGTGCCGTTGAGCGTGAAGTTGAAGTACGAGGCCACCCAGTTGTTGTCAACGGAACCGTTGAGGAACTTGCCGTCCGCGTCCTGGTACCAGTCGCAGGTGCCGAGCGCGAACTGGTCCGGATCACACCACTGCTTGTCGAGCCGGGCACCGCCGATGTAGCGGGCAGCCAGTGTGGTCGTCAGGTTGCGCACCCGATAGGAGGTGATGATGTTACCGGTCCACGTCGGGGAGGCCGTTACGCCCGGGACGAAGACGTTGGAACGGATCTGCCCCACAAGATCCAGCGGGATGTAGCAGTTCTGGTCCTGTGCACTGAGGGTGCCACCGCGGGCGGCGCAGTTGTCCACGTTGTTCAGGATCGAGTAGTTCACCTGGGTGCCGGATGCCTCCAGCGCGCGCGTACCGCGGACCGTCAGCGAGAAGGTGCCTGGCAGGGTCTCGTGGACACGGTTCATCGGGAAGTTGTACTGCAACGAGAAGTCCAGGCCGCGGCGCTTCATCGGCAGCGCGTTTTCCGGACGGGCCTGGAAGTACGAGACAATGTCCTGCAGGTTGCGCGAACCATCCGGGTTGGTGCCGAAAGTGATCTCGCGGCAGGCCGGCGCGCTCTCGTCGAGCAGGCCGTTGACACCCGGATTCTGCGGGTCGATCTCGCCGTCGCCCAGGTAGGTCGGCTCGATGTTGCCACTGGCCTCCCAGCAGGCGCGGACCGGGTTCAGCGAGGTGAACGGCGTGACGATCGCGTCCTTCATGCTGATGGTGAAGTAGTCAGCCGAGAACCGCATGCCCTGCGCCCAGCCGCCCGGCTGGAACACGAGGCCGATCGTGGTCGTGTCGCTCTTCTCGTTCTTCAGGTTCGGGTTGCCGACACGGACCGTGGCCCAGCGCTCTGACTGGTTCTCGGTGCTGAACGCCGAACGCTCACGCCACGGGTTGTTGCCGAAGGACCCGTCGGGGATACCCGGCTGATTCAGGAACAGGTCGCGGTAACCGGGGGCACCCACGTCGCGCGAGCGCGTCAGGCGCGCACGCACCCAGTCGAACGGCTCGTACACCGTCGAGAACTTCCAGTTCAGCACGTTGTTGGTGGCCGACTGGCCGGTGGTGCCGGCGCCGCCCTTGTTGCGGTAGGAGGCGTAGCGCACGCCAAGGTTCATCGACAGCAGGTTGACGGCCTCCACGCCGCTGACCAGCGGCATGTTCAGTTCGGTATACGCCTCGCTGACACGCGACTTGCCGCTGAATGCGTCCGCCCACACGCGCGCCAGGTCGGTGCGCTCGTAGAAGCTGTCTGCGCCCACGGTGCCGCTCTGGGTCACCTTGTTCTCGCGCACCTCGAAGCCGAAGGCCGCCGTCAGCGGGCCCGCGGCCCAGCCATCCCACAGCGTGCCGGAGGTGTTCAGCGACAGCGTGTGCAGCGTGGTGCCGCCGCCGGAGGAGGTATCGACGAAGGCGTAATCGAGCGCCTGCCTCTGCCTCTCTGCAGCCACGGGGTCGGAGTAGGCGCTGCCGAACATGTTGAGCGGCGTGCAACCCTCGGCCAGCTGCATCAGCTCGTCCGGCGCCGACAGTGGCCGGCCGCTGGCATCGAGCAGCGGCGGACCATCGCGGAGGATGCGGCAGATCGGCTGGCCAAAGGTGGGCGAGCCGGGATCGTCGTCGATGACCGCATCCAGGGCCATGGCCAGGCGCAGGTTCGTCGGCACGTTGGTGGCGATGGATTCGCTGTCGGTGTGGCCGTACTGGTAGTACGTGTCCCAGGTCCAGTCCTGGCCGAAGCGGCCCTTCACGCCGGTGGTGAAGCTCATCGTCTCGGAGTCATTGGAGGTCCAGCGCGAGACCTGCGGGTCCCATACCTTGCGGATCACGCTGAAGCCACTGCAGGCACTGGCGCCGTACAGGGCCTCGAGGCCCGGGGAAGCAGAACCGCCGGTCGAGGCCGGGAAGCCAGTCAGCAGTGCGCCGGTTGCCGGATTCTGCAGCGTGCCGTAATAAGCGACGAGGCCGCCGACACCGAACGCCTGCTGCACCTGGTAGAGGGCCTCGGGCGACAGGGTGTTCAGGAACGCATTGGCGTTGCGCCCGAGCTGCGGCAGCTGGGCGGCGACACCGGGGTCGCTGAAGCCCGGGAAATTTTCGTTCAGGCGGATCTCATCGAGCAGCCAGAGCTCGAGGTTGCCGAGGGTCAGCTTGACGCGCGACCACTTGCCCGTGGCCCGGCCATTGAAAGCCACGCTCGGGCTGTCGGCCACCGTCGGGCCGGTCAGGCGGTTCTGGTCGTTCACGGTGATCGACCACGGGGCAGTCAGGCCGGGTGGGTTGACGATGCCGAGCAATTCGCGAAACGCCGGGAAGTTGACCAGCGGACTGCGCTCGCCGGCGCGATAGGGCGAACCGTCAGGCAGCGATCCCTGGATACCGGCGATGGCGTAGGTGACGACGTCACCTGGGCCGGCCTGGCCACCGGGCTGTGCAAGCTGGCCTGCCGTGTTGAAGCGCGCGCAGTAGCTGCCGGTCGTGTAGCCGTTGTAGTTCTTGGCCTGGGTGTCGGAGAAGCGGCCCTGGAAATAGGCCGTGGTGGTCTCGGTGACGTTGTACTCGAAATTCCCGAACAGGTTGCGCCGGTCGTTGCCCGAACTCAGCGGCGTCATGGAGGTGGTCAGCGGGCCATCGCCGTTGACCACGCTGGCGCCCGTGCCGCCGCGGTAGCCGTAGGAGTAGCCCTCGACGTCGGTGCCGTCATCCGAGAAGCGGAAGCCGTCGGTCACCAGGGCATTGGCGTGCCCCACCACGCCGTTCGGGGAAAACTGGCTGTAGCGCTGGTTGTACATCTCGAAACGCGCCGGAAAGGCCTCGTAGCCAGGCATCGACGCCAGCTCGCCATATTTGTCCTGCAGCGAGCCCTGGCCATTGGTGAACAGGAAGCGTGACTCGGCGCACCAGCTGCGCGCATCGGCGCAGTTGCGGATGGAGTTGCGCTCTTCCCATTCCACGCTCAGCAGGCCGTGGCCGCGGCCACCGAAAAGCGGCATGCCGCCGGAGATGGCGACGTGCGGGTTGCCGCCGTCGCCGGCCTCGTTGACGCCGTAGTCCATGTCGACGTTGACGCCGGTCAGGCGGTTGTTCAGCACCACGTTGACCACGCCCGCCATCGCGCCCGATCCGTAGGTGGCCGAGGCGCCGCCGGTGACCACGTCCATGCGCTGCACCAGGTTCGACGGGATCGAGTTCATGTCCACGACGTCGGCCTGGTTGGACGAGGACACCACGCGCCGGCCGTCGATCATCGTCAGCGTGCGCGAGCCGAAGGCCGGGTCCATGCCGCGCAGGTTGGCGACGGTGTTGCCGATGAAGTAGGAGCCGCGATCCAGCGACTCGATGCCGGCGCCGCCCGAGCCGGCCTGGTTGTCACCGATCATGCCCGGCGTGTAAGTGGAGATGTTTGCCGGCACCAGCGTCGTGAGCGCGTCGGCAACGTTCACGATGCCCAGCGACTGCATTTCGTCGGCGGTGATCGAGGTCATCGGGTTCGGCGCCGTATAGGTGCCCGATACCTGGATGCGGGTACCCGTGACCTGCACCTCTTCAAGTTCCTCGATTTCCTCTTCCTCGGCGTCCGCGGCGTGGGAAACAGGGAAATTTAAAAACATGACAGCAGCGCCAATAAAGGCAGCTGCCGACGCGCGCACGAGCGGCGCAAACGCATCGTTCTTCGACACAGTGATACCCCCAGAATGTATCGTTGTTTTCGCAACGTTGTTTTCACAACGGTTGCGATGCGTGAGTGTAAACGCTTACATCCGATGCCGTCACTTGCCCGGGCAGTAATCGCAGCGGGCCGACGCCATCATCCGTCAGCGACCAGCGTCGGTTGCCGCGGCGCCGCGACTGCAGCGCCTGGCGGCGCGCTCAAACGTTAAAGCGGAAATGCATGACGTCGCCTTCGCGGACGATGTACTCCTTGCCCTCAAGCCGCAGCTTGCCGACTTCCTTCGCGCCGGCCTCGCCTTTGCAGGCGATGAAGTCGTCGTAGCCAATCACTTCTGCGCGGATGAACCCGCGCTCGAAATCCGTGTGGATCACCGCCGCTGCCTGTGGCGCAGTAGAGCCCGCCCGGATCGTCCAGGCGCGCACTTCCTTCACACCCGCGGTGAAGTAGGTCTGCAGTCCGAGCAACTGGTAGGCGCCGCGGATCACGCGGTCCAGGCCCGGCTCTTCCAGCCCCAGATCCTTCAGGAACTCGCCCTTCTCGGCATCGTCCAGCTGCGCAATCTCTGCTTCCATGGCGGCACACACAGCCACTACCACCGCGCCGTCCTCCTCTGCACGCGCCTTCACCGCATCGAGGAAGGGGTTGTTGGTAAAGCCGTTGTCGTTCACGTTGGCCACATACATGACGGGCTTGAGCGTCAGCAGGTGCAACTCGCGCAGGTCGGCGCGGTCTTCCGGCGTGAGCTGCATCGAGCGCACCGGCCTGCCCTCGTTCAGGTGCGCGCGCACCCGCGAATACACAGCATGCTTGCGTACGCCATCCTTGTCATGGGCCTTTGCGGCCTTGGCCGCGCGGTCCACGGCCTTCTCGACGCTGGCGAGGTCCGCCAGGCACAGCTCGGTGTCGATGACGTCGATATCGTGGATGGGGCTGACCTTGCCCGACACGTGCACGATGTCATCGTTCACGAAGCAACGCACCACATGCGCGATGGCATCGGTCTCGCGGATGTTGGCCAGGAACTTGTTGCCCAGCCCCTCGCCCTTGGACGCGCCGGCCACAAGGCCCGCGATGTCGACGAACTCCACTGCCGCCGGCAGCACGCGCTCGGGCTTCACGATGGCCGCCAGGACGGCCAGCCGCGGATCCGGCACCCCCACCACACCCACGTTCGGGTCGATGGTGCAGAAGGGATAGTTCTCCGCCGCGATCTGCGCCTTGGTCAGCGCGTTGAACAGCGTGGACTTGCCGACGTTCGGCAATCCGACGATGCCGCATTGAATGCCCATGAAGTGGAATCCTTGTGTAGTTTCAGCCGCGTGCGCTGCCGGCAGCGGTGTGCAGCTGCTGCATCGCGCGCTCCGCGCCCTGTTCGATCATCAACGGGATGATGTCCGCCGCGGCGGGCATCGCCTGCTCCACCGGCGCGCGCTCCGCGCTGCTCGTGCGCCCCAATAGCCACGGCGTCACCAGGTCGCGGGATCCCGGATGGCCCACGCCGATGCGCAACCGCCAGAAATCCTCGCCCAGGTGCGCAATGATGTCCTTCAGGCCATTGTGGCCACCGGCGCCGCCACCGCGCTTCAGCCGCAGCTCACCCGGCGACAGGTCGAGCTCGTCGTGTGCAACCAGCACACCCTGCGCCGGCACCTTGTAGAAGCCAGCGACCGCATGCGTCACGCGGCCGCTGTTGTTCATGTAGTCCTGCGGCTTCACCAGCCAGCACTCGCCGCCGGCGAGCCGCACCCGCGCCAGCTCGGCGCGGAAGCGCGGCTCCAGGCGGAAACTTCCGCCATGGCGCCGCGCCAGCTCCTCCACCAGCCAGAATCCCGCATTGTGGCGCGAGGTTTCGTACTCGCGCCCGGGATTGCCCAGACCCACGATGAGCTGAATCGCAAGGCCGGGCATCGCTGGCTCGCGCAGGAAGCGCCGGAAGCAATCCGCAGCGGATTACTTCTTGCCGCCATCCTTCTTGGGCTCTTCTTTCTTGGCATCCGCAGCCGGCGCGGCGCCAGCTGCAGGTGCTGCAGCCTCGGCCGCAACGGCCTCCGGCTCCTCGGCACGCGGCGCGTGGATGGACACGACCGGCGGATTGCGCCCCTGCACCAGCTCCGGAATCGTCACGCCCGCAGGCAGCGGGATGTCTTTCAGGAAGATGGTCTCGTTGAGGCTCATGTTGCCCATGTCCACCTCCAGCGCCTCCGGCAGGTCCTTCGGCAGGCAGGAGATCTCCACATCGGTCTTCAGGTGCGACACCAGGCCGCCCTGCACCTTCACGCCAGGCGAGGTGCCGGCATTGAGGAAGTGGATGGGCAGGTGGATGCGGATCGGCTGGTCCGCCAGTACGCGCTGCAGGTCCATGTGCAGCACCTGGCGCTTGGCCGGGTGCATCTGCAGGTCCTTCACGATGGCCTGCTCGTCGCGGCCATCCAGCTTCAGCTTGATGATGCTCGAGTAGAACTTCTCGTCCTCGATGACGTTCAGCAGCTTCAGCTGGTCGAGCGACACCGCGGACGGCTCGCCTGTTCCGCCATAGAGGATTCCCGGCACCTTGCCCGCGCGACGCAGGCGGCGGCTCGCACCCTTGCCCTGGTCGTTGCGCGACTCGGCGACAACTTCAAATGACTTTCCCATGATGATCTCCACACAGTTGCAACACGGTGCGCGTCGCGACCAGCGCGCACCACCTTCGAAAAACTTCAGTCGATGTACATCGAGCTGACCGACTCCTCATCGCGCACGCGGCGGATGGTCTCGGCCAGCAGGCCCGCCACCGACAGCACGCGGATGCGTCCGCAGGCCTTCGCGTCGGCAGACAGCGGAATGGTGTCGGTCACCACCAGCTCATCGAGTGCGGAGGCCGAAATTCGCTCCACCGCCTTGCCCGAGAGCACCGGATGGGTGATGTAGGCCACCACCTTCAGCGCCCCCTGCTCCTTCAGCGCCTCGGCCGCCTGGCACAGCGTGCCGGCGGTATCCACCAGGTCGTCGATCAGGATGCAGCTGCGATCCCGCACGTCGCCGATGATGTTCATCACCTTCACTTCATTGGCGCGCGGGCGGCGCTTGTCGATGATGGCCAGGTCCACGTCGTCCAGCTGCTTGGCCAGCGCGCGTGCGCGCACCACGCCGCCCACGTCCGGTGACACCACCATCATGTTCTTGTAGCCCTGCTTCCAGGCGTCGCCCAGCAGCACCGGCGAGCCGTAGACGTTGTCTACGGGGATGTCGAAGAAGCCGGTGATCTGGTCGGCATGCAGGTCGACGGTGAGCACACGGTCGGCGCCGGCGCCGGAAATCATGTTGGCCACCAGCTTGGCCGTGATGGCCGAACGCGCGCCACGGGGGCGGCGATCCTGCCGGGCATAGCCGAAATAGGGGATCACCGCCGTGATGCGCGCCGCCGAGGCACGGCGGCAGGCATCGATCATCACCAGCAGTTCCATCAGGTGGTCATTGGTGGGCGGACACGTGGGCTGCACGATGAACACATCGCGCCCACGCACGTTTTCCATCAGCTCGGCATTGACCTCGCCGTCACTGAAACGCCCCACGGCGGAGCGGCCAAGCGGCACCATGAGGTGCCGCGCAATATCGTGGGCAAGCGCCGGATTGGCGTTGCCCGTAAATAGCGCCATCGACTGGCCGTCCACGGGAAGCTAACCTGCTGAAATCGCTAGGGAACTTCCAATTATATATCGGAATGGCGTCGGCTGTCTGAAAAGTGGTTCGCCCGGCGCGCCTGCCCCGACACATCGGTGCCGGGGCAGGGCCTTCATCACTACGGTGCGACCGACCTGCAGAAGTAGAACGGATAGTCCGCGGGCTCACCGTTGAGCGTGGGGCGGATGCCGAGGATTTCCGTGTCGCACCATGTCGTGAAGGGCTCCGAGGGCTCCGTGAAGAGCGATCCGTCGAAGGGGAAGCTGCCCGGCGGCCCGATCTGGTAGAAGTTCGGCGACGGCGGCCGCGTATCGGTGGTCGCGATGGGATTGCCGCCGGGGATCCTGCCAACAAAGCCCAGGGCGATACCCATCACTGGCGCCTGGAAGTCGGCGATCTCCGTCAAGCCGAACTGGAACCCGGCGCTGCCCTCGGGACGCGGCACCTGTGGACGGCTGAACGGGTAGCAACCGTCGTTCGATGGGCGCCGCACATAGAATCCGCTCGCCCCCTCATTCTCCGACAGCTCGAAGCAGGCGTCATTCATGCTGGCAGCGCCGCCAAAGACCGCGACCGCCAGGCCGTAGTCGCTGCGCTTGTCCCAGGTCCAGAGACGACGCGAGTCCTGCGAGATCCAGGCACCAGTCATCTCTCCCATGGCGTGGACCGGCTCCTGCAACAACCACGACAGCCGGTTGTTGGTCGGGGTGGTCCCGTCGGAACCGAACTCGCCGGTGATGGTGCGCACATTTCCCAGGGTGGTGCTGACCGTGCCAAAAGTGACGCCGGACATGGACGGATGATCGCTGCCGTTCGCCGTCACCCGGCCGGGAGCCGCGCTCAGTCCAGGCGTCGTGGAAAGGACTGCATTCGGACTGCCGGGAACAGCCGGGCCCTTGCCAAAGCCCGACGGGTACGTCCCACTGGGATTTGTATCGGTGACCATGGTGAAGCGGATCTTGCCGGCAACCGGGTCGTAGTCGTAGAACCCGTGCTCCACCTGGATGTGCATGTTGTTGCTGGAGAAGGCAGAACTGCCGGCCGTTCCGGCATGGGTGCCGTACAGGAACGTGCCGTTCTCGTAGAAGGCAATCATGTTGCTGCTGCCGTAGTTGTGCGTGGACAGATCAAAGGGTGTCCAGTCGACTTGCACCGGCACCGGATTCGTGATGTTCGGTGTCCAGGTCGAACTCTGCAGGCGGAAGACTCCCGACAGCTGGTTGGCCGTGGCAGGCAGGGCACGACAACGCACGTTCAGGTCGAGTGCGTCGGTGGGATTGCCCGTCACCGACGCGACATAAAGGAAGGCGCTGCCGCCTTTGGCCACGACGCAGAACTGTCCGTCCGGATGCCTGGATACCGCAACGTCATAGATGCTGCGGATGTCGCTGCGAGAGGCAATCGCGAACTCGTAGGGGCAGGTCGCCGTAGCCGTCGCAGGCGTACAGGTCGCAACGGGCAGCGTCTCGATCACCACGCCTTTGACATTGCGCAGCTGCAGTTCCAGCCCGTCGATGGCCGTGGGGGAATAGACCGTCCCGGCGGGCGCGCTATACCCGATATTGCCGGCTATCTTGAACCTGCAGGCCGACTGCGTCGGCGCCAATGGATTGCCGACCCTGGGCGTGACGACATCGGCGTCGGCCGTCGCGTTTGCGCTGGGATTGGTCACGATACACTTGCTGGTGGTGTTGTTCTCGGTGGTATTAGCCGTCACCGTCCAGGTGAAGGGGTTCAGCTGTCCGGTTCCATTCATCAGCACATCTTCGAACACCACCTCGGTCTGGCCCGGCGTCACTTCCCGGTCGATCCACTCCTCTTCAGTACGCAGCTGCACGCGTGCGCCCGTGAGACCGGTGAACAGGGCCGGATCGGCGGGAAGGGTGACGATCAGGTCGAATCGGGGCACCGAGTTGACGCATTCCACGCGGATTTCCGGAAGCTCGGCCGTGGCACTGATCACACCGGTTCCGCCGGTAACCACACTGCAGGTCTTGCCGTAGGGATCCTGGATGACCCGGATGTTGTAGTCCGTTCCCGCCGGCAGCGAGCCAAAGGTGAACGGCACCACTGCCAGGCCCGCGTTCGCCTCGTAGGGAGCCGCGGCAATGAAGCTCTTCTGATGTGAGATGTCGTTGTCGTAAGCCAGCGTGACCGACCGGCGGGAACCCAGGCCCGTGATCTCGCCCTGCAGCACCCTGTTTGGAGGGGGCAGGTTGGCATAGGGATCTTCGTCAGTGGTGACGATGGAATCACAACCGGCAAGCATGAGCCCGAACAGGGTGCCCGCCAGGAGCGTGGAGTATCTGATCTTCGAATTCATGAATTCCCCCAAAAAATCGTTGTTCTGTGCCGGGCGGGGCCTCCCCCCGCCCGTTCCGGACTTGCCGGATCAGAATTTCAGGCGCACACCCATGCGGTAGGCGCGGCCGAGGGTGTCTGCATAACCCGCAGCGGCACCGCCCACGCCACCACCCGCGAAGGGCGGATCCTTGTCGAACAGGTTGTTGATCGTGCCGAAGATCTGGAACTGCTTCAGGTTGCCCACATAAAGGTTGTAGGACGCGTTCAAGGAGAAGTTCAGGTACGGATCGACACTGTTGTCATCGACAGTGGCATTGGTGAGGAAGCCTTCCGCCGTGTAGTAGCGCGGGTCGGTGGGGTCGTCGGTCCACTGCAGGTCCAGCTTCGCCGCGCCGACGTACTGCGCCGACAGCGTCGTCGTCAGGTCGCCATAGAGGTAGGACGCGCTGAAGTTGCCGCGCCAGGTCGGTGCGGCCTGCACACCCGGGATGAAGGTGCTGCTGCGGATCTGGCCCACCAGGTTCACGCAGTTGTAGCGGTTGTTAAGCCGGAACTCACCATCGAGGCTGTAGTTCTGCGGATCAGCGAGCTCATACCTGGCCCCGCAAGGGTCGGTGTTCAGCTCACCCCCGAAGGTCGTGCTGTGCTGGACGCCGGACGCTTCCAGCAGCCGCGTGCCGCGCAGGTTCAGCGACACGGATCCCGGGAGGCTCTCGAAGGCCCTGCTCAGCGGGAAGTTGTAACCCAGGCTGATGTCCACACCACGATTGCGGTAGGGCAGGCCGTTCTGCGGAGTGGCGGAGGTGTAGGACACCAGCTCCTGCAGGTTGCGGGTGCCGGGAATGGGATTGCCCTGATCGTCGAGCAGTTCGGCGAAACGCAGCTGCTGGCAGTAGATATTGTTTTCGTCGAAGGCCGTCTGGTCACCGGGATTGAGGATCTCGCCGTCCGCACCGAATTCGGGCGGCAGGCCGCCACTCTGGGTGAAGCAGCTGTCCACCGGACGGTTGGAGTTGAAGGGCACCGTGATGCCGTCGCGGATCTTGATGTCCGAATAGTCGATCGACAGGCGCATGCCCTGCGCCCAGCCGCCGGGGGAAAGCACGAAACCCACGGTCAGCGTATCGCTTTTCTCCGGCTTGAGATCCGGGTTGCCGACACGGATCTGGCCAAAGCGCTCCTGCTGGTTCGAGTTGCTGGTCGCGGTGCGCGAGCGCCAGGGGTTGGTCACCGAGAACTGGTCAGGCTCGCTCGGCTGGTAGATGAACAACTCACGATAGCCGCCCGCGCGCATGTCGCGCGACCGGGTGGTGCGGAAGCGCACCCAGTCGAAGGGGGCGTATTCCAGCGAGGCCCTCCAGCTGGGCGTCTTCTGGGTTGCCGACTGGCCGGTCGTGCCGGCGCCGCCCTTCACGTTGTAGAGGCCGTAACGGTAGGTGGCACCCATCGAAAGCAGCTCCACGCCTTCCACGCCGGAGACGAGGGGCATGTTGACCTCCATCGAGGGTTCCAGCTGGCGGGTCTTGCCGCCGAAGGCATCCTGCCAGGAGTTGGTGAGGTCGGCGCGCAGGTAGGCATCACCCTTGGTTCCGGCATTGTTGTTGGAGTCCTGGCTCAGGTCGAGCGTGAAGGCACCGCGCATCGGACCCGCGCCCCAGCCCTCCCAAAGGGTTCCGGACGTCGTGAAGGAGATGTTCTGCCGTGTGGTGCGGCCGGCCGACCGCGCCTCGACGAAGGCGTAGTCGATGGCCTGCCGCTGCAGTTCGGCGGCGTTGTAGAACACAGGCACCCCGTCCACGGTGTACTGGTTGCCCTCCGGATCCTCGAAATACGCCGAATCGGAATAGACATTGCCGAAAACATTGATGGGCTTGCAGTTCGCCGCCAGCGCTGCCAGCGACTCGGGATTGGATAGCGGACGACCCTGGACGTCGAGCACCGGCGACCCGTCGCGCACGGTGCGGCAGATCGGAGTTCCGTACGTTTCGGGATTCACCGGATTGCCCAGCGAATCAACCCGGGTGTCGATGACCGCATCCATGGCAAAAGCCAGGCGCAGGTTGGTGGCGACATTGTGCTGCCGCGAGGTGCTGTCATTGGCGCCGTAATAAGCCGAGAGGTCCCAGCGCCAGTCACTGCCGAACCGCCCCTTGATACCCGCCTGCACCGACCAGCGCTCGGTGCTGGATTCGGTGAACTGCTGCAGCTGGGGATTCCAGACCTTGCGGATGCCGGTGGAACCGTTGCAGGGATTGTCGCCGTAGAGTCCGCCGGAAATGGCGCTCTGGGTGGAGCCGAAGGCGGGAGCCATGTTGCCGAACGCATTCGCCACCTGGTAGAGCGCGTCTTCACTCAGGTTGTTCAGGAACGCGTACGCATTGGGGCCAAGCTCCGGCAGCACCGTGGCCGTGCCCTGGTCGAAGCCCACAGTCAGCGTGAGGATGTCGAGCACCCAGAACTCGCCGTCGGGGAATTCAGCGGTGTACGAACCGTTGGAAGGATCCCAGTCGTTGAACCGCACCTTCACCCACTCGCCGATGGCGTTGCCGCCGAAATCGAAGCTCGGCTCACTGGGCGACAGTGCGACGGGAACGTAGAACGGAAATGACACGCCACGGCGTGGCGTGCCGGGAGTCTGATTGAGGAGCTGGGTGGCGTTCTCGTAGCCATTGCCGCTGCCGAAGCTGAACCCGACCGTGCCGCTGGTGCTGCCGGGAGGCAGCATGCCCAGAAATACGGCCAACTGCGTGGACAGCTGGTTGTTGCCGGGGAACTGCGTGGTGGATCTCCCGCCCGCGGAGCTCGGGCTGAAGAAGCCGCCATAATTGCCACCTGTGTCCAGCCGGACGCCAGCAGTGTACACACCGAACCTCAGCGCCTGGCCTGCCGCCGCATTGGTGCCGCGGGCCGCGGTGGCCACATTGGCATCGAAACGCGTGCAGTAGCTGCCCGAGGTGTAGCGGTTGCGGTTCATGTTGTCGGTCTTGCCGTAGGTCAGCTGCACCGAGGCCGTGGTGGTGGGCGTGATGTCGTATTCGAAGTTGCTGAACAGCGAGGCGCTTTCCGTGTCGGGACGGAGCGTGGAGCTGGTCGTCATCAGCGGACCGTCGCCGTTCATGACGTTGCTGGTGGCACCGCCGCCGCGGTATCCCAGCGCGTACTCACTCATCTCCGTGCCGAATTCATCGAACCGGTAATTCGACGTGATGGCGGCGTCGTTGCGAAGGATGGTGCCGGTGGGTGCAAACTGGCTGTAGCGCACATTGCCCATCTGGAAGCGGGCCGGGTAATCCTCGAAGCCGATCTGCGGGACGAGGCGTGCGTCGAGGGCAGAACCGCCGCCGCTGCTGTTGCCGAACATGTACCTGGCCTCTTCGCACCACTTGCGCGCCTCGGCACAGTTGAGGATGGGATTCTGCTTGCGCCATTCGGCGCCGATGAGCATGTGGGCCCTGCCGTCCAGCAGGCTCGTACCGCCCGAAATGGAAACGTGGGGGTTGCCGCCGTCTCCGGCCTCGTTGAGGCCGTAGTCCATGTCCAGGTTGATGCCCTGGAGTCGGTTGTTGAGCACCAGGTTCACGACACCCGCCATGGCGCCCGAACCATAGGTGGCCGAAGCACCGCCGGTCACCACGTCCATGCGCTGCAGCAGGTTCGAGGGAATGATGTTCAGGTCGACCACGTCCGCCTGGTTCGAGGTGGACACGACGCGCCGACCGTTGACCAGTGTCAGCGTGCGGGAGCCGAAGGCCGGATCCATGCCGCGAAGGTTGGCAATGGTATTGCCAATGAAGTAGGAGCCGCGGTCGACACCCTCCATGCCACCGCCGCCAAACCCGGCCTGGTCATCGCCCACCAGCGAGGGCTGGTAGGTGGAGATGTTCTGTGGCACCAGGATCGTCAGCGCGTCGGCGACGTTCACGATGCCCAGGCGCGCCATCTCTTCGGCAGTGATGGAAGTGATGGGGTTGGTGGCGGTGGTGTTGGGCGAGATGATTCGCGTGCCTGTGACCTGCACCTCCTCGAGCTCTTCTTCCTCTTCGTCTTCACTGGCAGCAGCCTGCCCGGCCATTGCAGCAGCCGGAAATCCAGTCAGGGCAGCCACCCCGAACAATGCGATGACAGACGCCCGCAGGAATGGCGCAGACGCAAGATATTTGGACACGTTGGACCCCCCAAACTAAATCACTTGCTGAAGTTGTTTTGGCGCACGACAGCCAGGCAATTTCGAGGCCGCCTGGATGCCGATTTGCATGAAGTATTCGTCAGCAATCGAGATCAGCACAAGAGATAACCATCATCGACATCAAAAGTCTGATGATCAGATACATATAGTATGATCAATTGGAGGGCCAACAATCCGCCGCCTGGCGGCGCCAGAGCATCGGCTTCCGCACACGTTGGCCCTTGGTCACGCGCCCGGCTGAACGCTTGCTGACCGTACGGAAAGGCATTGATCGCATTGCGAAAATGCCGCTCGGGGGCGTACTGGTGCACGCAACTGTTTCCCTGCCACGTAGGCGGACGCTATGCTTGCTCCAGCTCAATTTCACCGGCGGGGGTTCGCGAAATGCTCAAGCTCACAGCAAACAGATTGGCCGCAACTCTCGTGCTCTCCGCGCTGGCCGGCATCACTGCCTCAGTCGCGGCAGATGCTCCCCAGCAACCCGCAGAACAGCCCAAGATCGACGCCCCCCCGCCCAAACCCTATGCGGTGCCGGCCAAGACGAAGGATTACATCAAGAAGGCGGTTGAGCTGCCTTCCCGCCCCGCCTACGCAACCATCCATGATGCCTATCGCAAGCCGGCAGAATTGCTGCAATTCTCGAACATCCGGCCGGGCCACACGGTGGTGGAACTCTCCTCATACGGCAATTACTGGTCCGTGATGTTGTCGGAGATTGTCGGCCCCAAGGGCCAGCTGCATATGTACGACCCGTTGTTCGCAGCGCCCCTGGCTGACGAGGGTCAGGCGTTTGCCGCCGCTCACCCGAACACGAAGTTCCAGAACCTGGACTTCAACAACATCGAGTTCCCCAAGGGCATTGACCTGGTCTGGTGTTACGCCTGTTTCCATGAAGTGCTGGGGACAGGCGTGAACATCGACCCGTTCTTCGCCAAGATGTACAAGGCGATGAAGCCTGGCGCCCGCTTCCTGGTCGTCTTCTACACCGCGCGCGATGGCATGGAAAACCGCGACGTCGGGACCCTGCACCGCATCGACGTTGCCACGGTCCGGGGCACCATCCAGGCGGCTGGCTTCCAGCTCCAGGAAGACAATCGCCTGCTGCAGAATACACAGGACGACAGGAAGAGCCAGGTGTTCACGGAGGCCGAGGGCGACCTCGCCGACCGCATGATCTACCGGTTCGTGAAGCCCTGATCCTTCACGGCGGCGTTCAGGCCATGCCTGACGCCGCCGCCTAGTTGCCGCCCGGCAGCCTGGTGCCCGGCGGCGCCAGCTTCGCCCGCTCCTGCTGCCTCAGCAGCTCGCCCCCGCCGAGAGTGTCGAGCATCACCCGGTATTCGGGCCGCCCCGACTGGGGCACCAGCAGGGTGCCGGTGTAAAAGCCGCCAGGGTGATCGACGCTCACTTCGGCGAGTTCGGGAACACCCGAGAAGGTCACCTCGCCCTGCCGATTGGTGAAGGCACTGGTCTTGTAGAAAGACGGCTCCTGCCAGGACAGGTCCACCTTCATGCCAGGCATGGCTATGCCGTACTCGTCGATCAGCACAACCGTGAGGCGGCCGTGACTGAACCCGGAACGCTGCGGCTCCAGGTCGAGAGATGTATATGAGCGGGGACTTGTCGAACAGGCACCCAGAAGGGAGCAGAGCAATGCCGTCGCTATTGTCGGCTGGCACGCGGACCGGAGATTGCGCAACGGAGTTTCCATCGGAACTCCTCCTGGCAGCGGTGGAAGTTGATTCTAGACCCGAGGCCCGATACTGAACAGGGCGACTGCCTGCTGTAGCAGCCAAACACGTGAACACCCTGCCGCGGCAGCCTGAACTGCCCATGGGCAACTGCAGCGCATGCAGGTGCTTGGATGCCAGCAAAAAGGGCGGGCACTTGCTTGCCCGCCCTTCTGGCACATCAGCCGGCCAGCGTTGGCCGGTTCCCACCCATCAGTTGGGAAGCTGCGTCCGGCAGAAATACAACGGGTAGTTGATCGGGAACCCGTTGGCCGTAGCCCGCACACCCAGTATTTCCGTCGTGCACCAGTCCGTGGACACTGTCGGGAAATAGGTCGCATCGGCCTCGGTGAAGAACGATGCGGCCGGCGCGATCTGGAAGTACACCGGCGACGGCGACTCCGTGCTTGGTGCAGGTTCGCCGCCGGGGTGCCGGCCGGTATATCCCGGTATCTGGGGAATGATGGGGCTGATGACCGTGGGAGCGATGGTCAGATCCACCGATTCCGCACCGGTGACGGAGTAGGCAGGCAGCGGGCCGTTACGCGGTGTGATGGTGAAAGTGAAGGTGGCAAACGAAAACGCGGAGATGCCGGGCTGCCCGGTCTGCGGGTCATTACCCGGCCGCGCAAACGGGAAGCAGCCCGTACCAGTGCCGCGCCGCGTGTAGATGCCGCTCGAGGCGTGGAGATTATCGATGGTAAAACACGCGTCATTCATGCTGGGCGAGCCGCCCATCATGGCCACGGAGGTGCCGTAATAAGTGCGGTAGTCCCACACCCACAGGCGGCGGCTGTCCTGGGTAACCCACGCGCCAGTCATCTCGTTCTGGACCTGGGGCGGTTCTTCCAGCACCCAGCTCACCCGGTATGCATAGCTGGGCGAATAGCAGACAGGCGTGACGGTTGCACAGGTCTGGCCTGCAGGCAGTGAGGTCACCGCAGCGCCGGTCACGGAATTGATGCATGGGGCGCCGACGCTGCACGTCGCGGGATGCTGGGCCGTGGCCAGGCCGGTTGGATCGGCCCCGAACGTCCCACTGATGGTACGGGCCGTGGTGACGCCCTCGTCCAGCTCAACCTGTACGGTGTCCAGGGTAACGCCCGTCATCGCAGCATGGCTGGCTGCGTAGCTCGGCGACGGGGCGGTCTGCGCGACCAGGGTTGCTCCATTGCGCCGGATGGGGTTGGGCAGCGCGCTGATCCCCGGCGTGGTGGTCGTGATGTGCGTGATCGACGTTGGAGTCGTGGCGGTTGGCGACGTCGTCTGCACCGGGGAGAAGTTTGCCGGGAACGTGGTGCTGGTGTTCGTGTCAACGATCGACGTGAACCGCAGCGTCTGGGCGGTCGGGTCGTAGTCATAGAACCCATGCTCCGCCTGCGCGCCATTGCCATGGGTGCCGTAGAGGAACGTGCCGTTGTCGAAGAACGCCATCATGTTGCTGCTGGCCGTGTTCTGCTTGCTGAAGTCGAATGGCTCCCAGGTGCTCGTCCGCGGCGAGGCATTGGTAATGGCATTCGGAACGAAGGTGGTGCTGCGCAGCCTGTACACGCCGGTCAGCTGCCGGTTCGCCGGCGGCGTGGCACGACAGAAGACATTGGCGCTGGTCACGCTGACGGGTGAAGTCAGGCCCTGCGTGAACACGGTAACCATGCCGCCATTGGTCACGACGCAGTATTGCCCGGCCGGATGCTCCGCCACGGCCACTTCATACACACCGCTCGTTGAACTGCTGCGAACGGGCGTGTTGAACTGGTACTCACACGTGGTGTTCACGGGAACCGGCACCGCGGCGTTCAGCGCCGTGGTCAATGTCTGCTGGGTCACGCCGGCATTGGCCGTCGTGCAGGTCGCGACGTCGAGGGTCTCCAGGGCATTGAGCTGCAGGTCCCTCAGCTGCAACTTGAGGCCGGCGATGTTGGGTGCGGTGGTCTCACCAGGCGGCAGGCTGTATCCCACCCTGCCTCCCACCGTGAACTGACAGGCGGGCACTGCCGCATCCACGACAGACCCGGCCACGGCACCCACCACGGGGGTCGCCACGTTGCCGGTTGAATTGCTGCCGTTGGGGAAAGTCACGACGCATTTGTTGAGGCGGTTGTCCTCGAAGGTGCTCGCCGTCACCGACCAGGTGGCCGCATTCAGCGTGCCGGTGCCATTGATGAGGACATCTTCAAAGACGACGGGCGAAGGGGTAGCGGCGGTAACCGCGATTTCGCGGATCTCCTCCTCGGTGGTCACGCGCACCTTGGCGCCTTGCAGACCCTTGAAGAAACTGGGGTCGCTCGGGATATGTACCGAGAGGTCGTAACGGGTCGCGGTGTTGGTGCAATTGACCACGATGTTCGGGGACACGCCCACCGTGAGCACGCCCTCGCCATTCACGACCACACAATTCTTGAACTCAGGCTGCTGCTTGACCGCGATCTTGTAAGGCGTACCCGCCGGGAGGGCGCCGAATGAGAACGGCACGGGCCGCACGCCCTCGTTCGGAACGGTAGGTGCAGCATTGATGACGCTCTTGGTATCGACGGCGTTGTCGTTGTTCTGCAGCGTGATGGCCCGCAGGCTGCTCAGGCCGTTGATCTGGCCCGAAAGCACTACGGTCTGCGGCGGCAGGGTGGCGGCGTCCTCGTTCGGGACATCCTTGATGGAATCGCAAGCTGCCAGGGACAGCACGCAGGCCACGCCGGCAAGTATCTGGAAACGATTCAAAGTCTTCATGAACTCCCCCAAAACTCGTTTTTATTCCGGTCTGGGGGGCGGAGTGCAGGCGCATCCACCCCCCGTTCGCGGCAATGACTCAGAACTGCAGGCGCACACCCAGCCGGTAAGAGCGGCCGAAGGTGTCAGCGTAGGGTGAAGTACCCATGACGCCACCTGCCCCGATGTATGGCGGTGTCTTGTCCATCAGGTTGCTGATCGACCCGAAGACCTGGAACTGCCTCATGTTCGCCACATCGAGGTTGTACGACGCGTTGAGCGACAGGTTCACGTAGGGCTTCGCGCCGTTGTTGTCGATCGTGGCGTTCGTGGGGCGGCCATCCTCGGTGTAGTAACCCGGGTCATTCGGATCATCGATGTAGTCCTTGTTGATGACCCCACCACCGGTGTAGTTGGCAGACAGCGTGGTCGTCAGGTCGCCATACAGATAGGAGGCACTGATGTTGCCGCGCCAGTTCGGCGTGGCTGCCACGCCGGGAATGAACGAGCTGCTGGCGAGCTGGCCGACCAGGTCGATGCAGCGGTACTGGTTGATCACGGTCTGGCGGCCCTGCCCATCGAGGCGGGGCGAGCCGTCGGTGTTGTAGTTCTGCGGGTCGGCCAGTTCCAGCTTGCGGCCGCAGGGGTCGGTGTTCAGCAGCACCCCGAACAGCTGCGAGAGGTTCTCGATGCCCGAAGCCTCCAGTGCCCGGGTGCCGCGGATGTTCAGCGCCACCGAACCCGGCGCGCTCTCGAATGCCTTGCTCAGCGGGAAGTTGTAGCTGAGGCTGACATCGATTGCCCGCGTCTGGTAGGGCAGGCCGTTGGCATAGGACGCGGAGGTGTACGAAACCAGGTCCTGCAGGTTGCGGGTGCCCGGAATCGGGTTGCCGTCCCCATCGGTCTGTTCGGCAAAGCGCAGCAGCTGGCACCACCGGTTGTTCGGATCAAACGCATCCTGGGCGCCCGCATTCAGAAGCGTTCCGTCGGCGTCGAAGATCGGCTGCTCGCCACCACTCTGCACGAAGCACACGTCCACGGGCATGTTGGCGTTGAACGGCAGCGTTATGCCGTCCTTCACGCGGATGTCGCTGTAGTCCGCGGTAAGGCGCATGCCCTGCGCCCAGCCACCCGGAGACAGCACGAAACCGACCGTCAGGGTGCGGCTGCGCTCTGGCTTCAGGTCGGGGTTGCCGACCTGGATCTGGCCATAACGCTCACGCTGGTTCTCGTTGCTGGTAGCCGTGCGGGGGCGCCATGGATTGGTGATCTCGAACTGGTCCGGCTCCAGCGGGCTGTAGAAGAACAGCTCGCGGTAACCGGCGGCCCGCATGTCTGCCGAACGCGTCGCACGGAACCGCACCCAGTCGAAGGGCGCGTACTCGGCGGAAAGTCGCCAGGTCGGCGTCTCCTGCGTGGCATGTTCACCGGTCGTACCGGCGCCGCCCTTCACATAGTAGAAGCCATGGCGGTATGTGCCGCTGATCGCCAGCAGTTCTGCTCCCTCCACTCCCGATACCAGCGGCATGTTCAGCTCGATCGAAGGCTCGATATTGCGGGTCTTGCCGCCGAAGGCATTGGCCCAGTTCGAACCCAGGTCGGACTTCACGTAGATGTCGCCCTCGGTGCCGCGGCTGTCGTTCACGTTCTGCAGCAGGTCCAGCGAGAAGGCTCCCGTGAGCGGACCCGCCCAGCCCTCCCACAGCGTTCCGGAAGTGGTCAGCTGCGCACTGTGCTGCGTGACGGTGCCACTCGACCGGGTGTCGACGAACGAGTAGTCAAGGGCGGCCTGCTGCATGGCAGCCGCGTCATAGGTGATCGCCGAGCCATCGTCCGCGAAATAGCGGTTGCCATCGCGGTCGAAGACGTATGCCGAGTTGCTGTACGCATTGCCGAAGATGTTTAGCGGCTGGCAACCGTCGGCCAGTCGCGCGAGTCCATCAGCACCTGACAGCGGGCGTCCGTTGATGTCGAGCACCGGTGCCCCGTCGCGGGTGATACGGCAGATCGGCGTGCCGTAGGTGCCGGCCCGCCCATCCGGTCCAACAACATCTGGCATGTTTGACACCGTCTGGCCATTCACCGTCCGGGTCACGCGATCATCAATTACCGCGTCCATGGCGAACGAGGAACGCAGCACGGTCGACTGATTGCGGAAGTTCTGCTCGCTCTTGGTCTGGCCGAAGGAATAGTTGGTATCCCAGCGCCAGTCGGATCCGAACCGGCCCTTGAGCCCGATCTGGGCCGTGAGGCGGTCAGAGCTGTCGCTGGAGGTCTGCTGCAACTGCGGATTCCAGACCTTGCTGATCGCGGTGGAACCCGCGCAAGGCTGGGAGCCGTACAGGCTGCCGATACCTGACGCAGCGGCGCCGAAAGCATTGCCGCCGGTTCCGGAGCTGTTGCTGAAGGCGTTCTGCACCTGGTACAGCGCTTCAGTCGACAGCGTATTCAGGAAGGCGTAGGCGTTGCGGCCGAGAGTCGGAAGAACGGTGGCGGTGCCGCCGTCAAAGGCGGTGGTCAGCGTCACGGTATCCAGCACCCAGAAGTCGTTCGGGAACTCCGGCGTGTAAATGTCGGCCAGGGCCGTATTCGTTGGATCCCAGTTGTCAAACCTGACCCTCACCCACGTGCCGACGGCATTGCCATTGAAGTTGAATTGTGGCGGTGTCGGCGACAGCGCCGTGGGCATGATGAACGGAAACGCCACTGCCCTTCTCCGCGCCGCACCCTGCCGGATGCCAGCCGCATCCGGAGGCGTCGCGAGCTGGGCTGCATTTTCGTAGCCGTTGCCGCCCGTCCCGCCCAGGCCACCCGTGCCCCAAGTGGTGCCGATGCTGATGTCCCCGTTGGTGGGCAGGCCGAGGAATGCGCCGAAAACTGCTCCGATGACAGCTGGAGGCAGCGTGACGCCCGTCGGGGCGGCTCTCCACTGTCCCCCGCGGAATGGACCGTACGTGCCGTTGGTGTCGGCTCTACGGAGGATCGCACCTGTCTGCGAGAACCCGAAAGTGATGCTGGTACCCGCCTGGGCATTGGTGCCGCGGGACGGCGACACCGGAGAATCAAAGCGGGCGCAGTACGCTCCACTCGTGTAGCGGTTCTTGTTCAGCGCGTTCGTCATGCCATACGTCGCCTGCAGCGACAGGGTAGTCGTCTCCGTGAAGTCATAATCGAAGTTCGCGAAGAACTGCTTGCTGTCCTGGCTGGGACGCAGCGTCGTTCCGGTGGTCATCAAGGGACCGTCGCCATTCATGATGTTCGACACGGGCCCCGGGGTGCCAAAGATCCCGCGATCGCCGCCGCGATAGCCGAGCGCATAGTCCTGGCCGCCCAGCCTTCCAGTGAGCGGATCCACCGCGTCGGCAAAGCGGTAGTTCGTGGTGGTGGCGACGTTGTTGACGTAGATCGTACCGGTCGGCGCGAACTGGCTGTAACGCGCGTTGCTTATCGCGAAACGGCGCGGCATGCCCTCGAAACCGGCATGGGGAGTCACTGGATCCGTGAGCGCCTGGCTGCCGCCGTTGTTGTTTGAGAAGAGCATCGTGGACTTCTGGCACCACGCGCGGGCATCAGCGCAGTCGCGGATGGGTGACTGGTCACGCCATTCGAAGCTGCCCGTGATGTGGCCCTTGCCGCCGAGGATGCCGCTCTTGCCGGCAGACAGGGCGATATGCGGATTGTCGCCGTCGCCGCGCTGGCTGGCACCGTAGTCCATGTCGAGGCGAATGCCGTCGAGGCGCCGGTTGAGGACCACGTTGACCACGCCGGCCATGGCGCCGGAGCCGTAGGTTGCCGACGCGCCGCCGGTGACCACGTCCAGGCGCTCCACCAGGTTCGAGGGGATGATATTGAGGTCGATGACATCTGCCTGGTTGGAGGTCGAGACCGTGCGCCGGCCGTCGACCAGCGTGAGGGTGCGCGATCCGAACGCCGGATCCATGCCACGCAGGTTGGCGATGGTGCTGCCGATGAACATCGAGCCACGGTCGGTGCGCTCCATGCCGCCGCCCTGCTGGCCGTCCGTCTGCGTGCTGCCGGTGAGCGCTGGCGCGTAGGTGGAAATGTTCTGGGGCACCAGCACGGTCAATGCATCGGCCACATTCACGATGCCCAGCCGTCGCATTTCCTCGGCGGAGATCGAAGTGATCGGATTGGTTGAAGTGGCGTTGGGCGACAGGATCCGGGTACCTGTGACCTGCACCTCTTCGAGTTCTTCGTCTTCTTCCTCAGCTGCCGCGGTCGTCTGCGATTGCGCCGCAAACATTGCAGTGGACCAGAAGAGCATTGCGGCGCTGGACACCGCAGCCGTAACCGACACACGCGTCAGTGACGCCCATGAAGCGTTCTTCAACACTTGGATTCCCCCCAAATGACCGATAACTTTTTTTTGTCACCGTCTCCCCCGTTGGAGCCCGGGGGATGACAGTGATAGCCGAGTATTGAAGCCGCGCAGACTTTGACGCAAGTAATTCAGGAAAGACTATTGCTGCGATCACCCCGACTATTGCTCCTCGCTGCGCGGAGGCGGCAGGGTATTTCGTAAGTCGAAGTTCGTATTTCGACAGACGTGTATTGGGAGGGTCGATTTGCGAGTAATCGCCCAAAGAAAAGGCGGGTGTCTCCACCCGCCTTTACACAGCGCCAGCAGCGCTTCCGGCGCCGCTCCTACCGCCCGTTCAATACGGATTGCGGCAGAAATACACCGGCTTGTGGATCGGCACGCCGTTCTGCGTCGAGCGGATACCGAGGATTTCCGTCGGGCACCACGTATCCCAGCCCGCCGCCTGCGCGGGGAAATACTCCGCCGGAGCCGCCGCAAAGAACTGCGCAGCCGGCGCAATGTGGAAGTAGATCGGCGACGGCGACCGCCCGTCCGCCGCCTGCCGGCCGCCTGGCAGCCGCGACATGAACTCCGGCAGCAGGCCGATATCCACCTGGTTGGCGCCAGTCGTGCCGATGAACTGCGGCACGATGTAGTCGATCGACTCGACAATGCCGCCGATCGCATAGCCGGGGCTCTGGCCAGTCGCCGGACGTGGCCAGGGGTAGCAGCCACCAATGGAAGGACGGCGCGTGTAGAAGCTCGATGACGCGGTGAGGTCATCAATCGTGAAACAGGCATCGTTCACGGCGTAGACGCCGACCACACCAACGTGCGTGCCGTAGTACGTGCGCTTGTCATACACCCACAGCCGGCGTCCGTCCTGCGCCAGCCAGCCACCGGTCATCTCGTTGTTCACCGAGAACGGCGCCTCCAGGGTCCAGTCGAGGATGGCATCCGGCTCCGATGTCGGGGGGGTGCTGACGGTCTGCGCACCCTTGAAACGCCCCGTGATCACACCCGCGGTGTCGGTATTCACGTTCGTCATGACGGCGTGCCGCACCGAACCGACAAGCACGGTGCCGGGCACGACGTTCAGGCCGTTGGTGGTGGTCGGCACAGTGGACGCGCTGGTCGCATTCGCCGAGCTGAATGCGCCGGGGAACGAGCCCGTGGAAGCTGTGTCGACGTTCAGGGTCAGCCGGATCGTGCCCGTGCCGCCCGCACCCGGGGTGAACTCGTAGAAACCGTGCTCCACCTGGCTGGTATTGGCGTGCGTGCCATAGATGAAGGTGCCGTCCTCGAAGAACGCGAGCATGTTGTTGCTGGCGGTATTCTGCTTCGTGAAGTCGAACGGATCCCAGGTCACTTCCCGCAGCTGGGCACCGCTGTTGCGCAGCCAGCTCGTCTTCGTATGACGATACACCCCACGCAGCTCCCTGCCGGCGGCCGGCCGCTCACGGCACTGCACCGCGGGCGTGGCGATGTTGGTCGGGTTCTGCGTCAGCTGCGGCGCATGGAGGATGGCCATCGGATTGACCACCACGCAGGTGAGGTTGTTGGTCGGCTGCGTGCCCACTGCCACGTAATAGACAGCGCTGCTGTTGCTGACGAAGCGCACGGGGTTGACCCCATCGCTGAAGGTGAACGCCCCGCCCCAGGCTCCCGAGAATTCCTGGGTCGCGATCACGTCCTCACCGGTGTTCCGCAGCTCCAGCACCAGGCCCGCCGGAGCGGCGGGCGCCGTATCACCGGTAGCCTTGAGGCTGTATGCCACGCTGCCACCGATGGTGAACGAACACGCCTGCGTGGACACGTTGGTGATGTCGGCCGTCGGATTGGCGGGAGTGGCTCCACCGGGATTGGTCGGGTTGGTCACCGGACACTTGTTGAGCGTGCCGCCCTCGGTGGTGCTGGCCGTCACCGACCACACGAACGGCGGCGTGGTCGCCGCCTGGGTGGGCGTGAGGCCAAACGCTGGATTGAACAGCACGTCGGCAAAGGTCACCGACGCGGTTCCGGCAGGAACCTCAGCCTCGTAGACATTCTCTTCGGTGGCCAGGGTGACCTTCGCACCAGCCTCGCCAGCGATGGCGACCGTGCTGATGGTCATCGAATACCGCGGAGTGCTGTTCACGCAGGTGATGAGGATCTCCGGCGCGGCATCGGCGCTGAGCGTTCCGGCACCATTGGCAACCGTGCAGGTCTTGCCCACCGGCTGCGTGCGCACCTCGATGTTGTACGCAGTACCGACCGGCAGCGCTCCGAAACTGAAGCGGGTAGTCGCCGTGCCTGTGATGGGCTCCTCCGGCGTGGGCGCCAGGAAGCTGCGCGCACGGGCGGTATCGCCGTTGTTCATCAGCACCACGGACCGCCGGCTGCCCAGCCCCTGGATGGTGCCCTCGAGCACCACCGTCTGTGACGGCAGCTGCGTATAGGGATCGGTGCGGATGTCCTTGATGGAATCGCAACCCGCCAGCGCTGTACCCAGCACCGCGATTGCGGCCAGTAGCCTTGTATCGAAATTCATTGAAGTCATGCCATTCCCCAAAATTTGTTCGATTCGCGGGGCGGGAGGCGTTGCCCCCCGCCCTTCTCGCAGCTCTTAGAACTTCATCCTCACGCCCATGCGATAGGCGCGGCCCATCGTGTCGTGGTACTGCGAGCTGGCACCCGAGATGCCGCCGCCGGTGAAGGGAGGGCTCTTGTCGAAGAGGTTGCTGATCGAACCAAACACCTGGAACTGCTTCATGTTGGCCACATTCAGGTTGTAGGACCCGTTGAGGCCGAAGTTGAAGTAGGGCTTCACCCAGTTGTTGTCCACGCTGCCATTGAGGAAGCGGCCCTGCTCGTCCTGGTAGTTCGCGCAATCCACCGCGGTGTCGCACCAGGTCTTGTCGAAGTAGGCGGCGCCGATATAACGGGCCGACAGGCTCATCGTGAGGTCGCCCATCATGTAGGTGCTGGTGATGTTGCCGCTCCACTTGGGCGAGGCCTGCACACCGGGCACGAACGTGCTGCTGCGGATCTGACCGACCATGTCGATGCAGTTGTAGCGGTTCAGGATGGTCCGCGTGCCGTTGGCATTGGTCGGGTTGTTCGGATCAGCCAGCTCGAACCTGGCGCCGCAGGGATCGGTGTTCAGGCTGAACGGGAACAGCGGCGAGGTGGACGTCTGCTGCACACCGGAGGACTCCATCGCGCGCTGTCCGGTGACGCGGAACGACATGGTGCCCGGCAGGGTCTCGAACATCCGGCTCAGCGGGAAGTTGTAGGTCACCGACACGTCGACGCCACGACGCTGGTACGGCAGCGAGTTGCGGGGACGGGCGGAGTTGTAGGCCACGAGGTCCTCCAGGTTGCGGGTGCCCGGGATCGGGTTACCCAGCGCATCCACCTGCTCCGCGAAGGCCAGCTCACGGCAGGCCTCGTTGTTGGCATCGAACAGGCCGTTGATGCCCGGGTCGATGATCTCGCCCTCGGCATACTGGGCTTCCACGTTGCCGCTGGCCTCCCAGCAGGCGCGCACCGGGTTCTGCGAGTTGAACGGCGTGTTGATGCCGTTGCGCACGCCGATGTCGTAATAGTCCACCGACAGGCGCATGCCCTGTGCCCAGCCACCCGGCGACAACACCAGGCCGACAGTCAGCGTATCGCTGGTCTCGGGCTTCAGGTTCGAATTGCCGACGCGCACCTGGCCATACAGCTCGTTCTGGTTCTCGCTGCTGGTGGCCGTGCGTTCACGCCAGGGGTTCGCGATGGTGAATTCATCGGGAATGCCCGGCTGGTAGGTGAACAGGTCGCGGTAGGTCGCCGCGCGCAGGTCACGCGAACGCGACAGGCGGAAGCGCACGAAGTCGAACGGCTCATATACCAGCTGGGTCTTCCAGTTGAAGACGTTCTGGGTGGCCGATTCGCCCGTGGTGCCCGCACCGCCCTTGTTGTGGTACGAGGCGTACCGGGCGCCGAAGTTCAGCGACACCAGGTTCGCACCTTCCACCGCGGTCACCAGGGGCATGTTCAGCTCGGTGAAGCCCTCGGTCACGCGGGTCTTGCCGCCATAGGCATCGGCCCAGGTGCGCGCCAGGTCCGAACGCAGGTAGAAGTCGCCCAGCGAACCGGCGTTGTCCACCGAATCCTCGCGCACTTCCAGGCCGAAGGCGCCGGTCAGCGGACCAGCCCAGCCCTGCCACAGCGTGCCGTTGGCATTCAGGGACAGGGTGGACAGACTGTTCTTGCCGCTCGACTTGGTGTCGACGAAGGCATAGTCGATGGCAGCCTGCTGCCGCGCAGCCTCCGCAGGATCGCTGTAGTTGCTGCCGAAGATGTTGATCGGCACGCAATCCGCGGCCAAGGCGGCCAGGGACTCCGGATTGCTCAGCGGGCGACCCTGGCGATCGAGCACGGGCACGCCATCACGCGTGGTGCGGCAGACCGCCTGGCCGAAGGTCGGCGAGCCCTCACGGTCGTCGATCACGGCATCCATCGCCCAGGCCAGGCGCAGGTTCGTGGCCACGTTCGACTGGTAGGAAGCGCTCGTGGTCTCCCCGTACTGGAAGTAGGCATCCCAGCGCCAGTCTCCACCGAAGCGACCCTTCACGCCGCCCACCAGGCGCAGCGTGTCGGACTCGTTGCTGGTCCACTGCTGGACCTGCGGGTTCCACACCTTGCGGAGTGCGGTGAAGCCATTGCAGGGCGTCTCGCCGTACAGCGTGGTGAGGCCGGCGCCGGAACCGGTGCCGAGGCTGTTGCTGAATGCGTTCTGCACCTGGTTGAGGGCTTCAGGCGTCAAGTCGTTCAGGAAGGCGTACGAATTGCGACCCAGCGCCGGCAGGACCGTGGCGGTGCCCAGGTCAAACGCGTTGGTCAGCGTGATCTCATCCAGCAGCCAGAACTCGCCATCGGGGAATTCGGCCGTGTAGAACGTGCCACCAGGCTGCCAGTTGGCTTCGGTGTACTTGAACTTCACCCAGGTTCCGATCGCGTTGCCGCCGAAATCGAAGTTCGGCGGGCCATTCGGCGACAGGGCCACCGGGACCCAGAACGGCCAGGCCACGCCACGGCGGGCAGTTTCCGGCACGCCATTGAGGCCGATACCATTGCCGCTGAGGAAGGACGCCGGGTAGGGATTGGTACCGTTCGCACCCGGCAGGCCCAGGAAGGCTGCGAAGGCGGCGTTGACGGCCGGGGTCGTGATGGAACCGAACTGCGAGGCGCGCGTGCGGGCGTATGTGAGCCCGTTCACCGTGCCACCCGAACTGCCGTACGCCAGCACCGCCTGGGCAGGCGCGTTGGTACCCCGCACGCCCTGGGCATTGAAGCGCACGCAGTAGTTGCCGCGCGTCCACTGGTTCTGGTTCAGGCCCTCGGTCTGCGAGTAGTTGGCCTGCAGGTAACCGGTAGTCGTTTCGGTGAAGTTGTATTCGAAGTTGCCGAAGAACACCTTGCGCTCGTTGCTGGGGCGCATCGTCTGGTTGAAGGTCACCAGCGGGCCATCGCCATTGAGCACGTTGCTGCCCGTGCCGCCCCGGAAGCCGTAGGCGTATTCCTGGAAATCAGTGCCGTCATCGCTGAAGCGGACGCCGGTCGTGAGCGAGGAATCGTTGGCGTAGATCGCGCCGTTCGGCGAGAACTGGCTGAAGCGCACGTTCTCCATCTCGAAACGGGCCGGCAGGCCCTCGAAGCCGGGCAAGGGTGAGGCAAGGCCCGTGGGATCGGATCCGCTGCCGGTGTTGTTGTTGAACATGGTGCGCGACTCGGCGCACCAGGAGCGCGCGCCGGCGCAATTGCGGATGGCATTGCTCTTCTGCCACTCGGCGCTGAGCAGCATGTGGGCGCGACCTTCGAGCAGCGGCATGCCGCCGGACAGGGACAGGTGCGGGCTGCCGCCGTCGCCGGCCTCGTTCACGCCGTAGTCCATGTCCAGCGAGATGCCGGTCATGCGGTTGTTAAGCACCATGTTGACCACGCCGGCCATGGCGCCGGAACCGTAAGTCGCCGACGCACCGCCGGTGACCACGTCAACACGCTGCAGCAGGTTCGAAGGGATGATGTTCATGTCCACCACGTCCGCCTGGTTGGAGGTGGACACGACACGGCGACCGTCGACCAGCGTCAGGGTGCGAGTGCCGAAGGTGGGGTCCAGGCCGCGCAGGTTCGCGATCGTCTGGCCGATGAAGAAGGATCCACGGTCGAGGCGGTCCATGCCGCCACCGCCGCTACCCGACTGGTCATCGCCCGTCATGGTGGGCATGTAGGTAGAGAGGTTCTGCGGCACCAGTTGCGTCATCACGTCGGCGACGTTGACGAAACCCAGCTGGCGCATTTCATCACCCGTGATGGAGGTGATTGGGTTGGCAGAGGTGACGTTGGGGTTCTGGATGCGGGTACCGGTGACCTGCACTTCCTCCAGTTCGATGTCTTCTTCGAACTTTTCCTCAGCCTCGACTTCGGCAGCAATAGCCGAATATGTATAAGTCATCAGGCTTGCCGAGCCTAATACTGCCACGGCAAATGATCGCACGAATGGTGCACACGCAGACAATTTGGACACTCAGGAACCCCCCAAAACAGTCCATCAGCCGATTTTTTGCCAACGCGGCAGAGATCCCGCCTGAGAAAGGGGGTACCGGTTGGGGGGCGCAGTATTGTTCAGTTATGAGTTATGGGCAAGGCCATAATCAAAGAAAAATGGCTTGGGCAGCAGATTCTTGGGCGGGATAAGGGCTGCCGGGGATTCTCAGCCAAAAAAAGGGCGGGTGTTGCCACCCGCCCTGATTCGTGCATCCCGGCAGCACGGTTACCCCTGCTGCCTTGCCGCTGCCCTTACGGAAGGCTGCGGCAGAAGTACACCGGCTTGTGGATGGCCACTCCGTTGAGCGTCGCGCGGATGCCCAGAATTTCCGTATCACAGCTGCTGAAGTCCTCCCCCGCGGGGAAGTACTGAGCAGGCGCACCGGCATAGAACTGACCAGGTGTCGCGATGTGGAACATGATCGGCGAAGGCGAGCGGCCATCTGCCGCCTGCGAGCCGCCCGGAATCCTGGCCATGTATTCCTGCAACGTGCCGATGTCGACGGCGCCTGCACCCGAGCCGATCCATTGCGTGCCCATGGGGCTGGTAGTAGCCACCTTCAGGTCGATCGATTCCACGATGCCACCGAGCTGGTAGGCCGGCGACTGTCCGATGCCACCGCGCGGCCAGGGATAGCAACCGTTGATCGACGGACGACGGGTGTACAGCAGCGAGGACGCACTGAGGTCCGGCATGGTGAAGCAGGCGTCGTTCAGTGCCATCACACCGACCACGCCGACATGGGTGCCGTAATACGTCTCACGGTCGAACACCCACAGGCGCTTGCTGTCGAGAGAGGCCCAGGCGCCCGTCATCTGGTTGGAAATGGAAGACGGGGTCTCGAGTACCCAGCTGACGGAGGCATCGGGCTCAGTGCTGGAGACAACCGGCGTGCCGGGGTTGGGAAACGGATTATCGCTGACGGTCACCTGCCCGCGGAAAGTGCCGGCGAGCGTAGAGGGAGGACCCTCGACCCTCACCACATTCCTCAGAAGGGCATGCCGGACCGTACCTACCAAACGGGTATCGGGAACCGCACTGAGGCCCGTGCTCGTCGTGCGCACGCTGCCGGCGTTATTGGCCGCCGCACCGCTGAAGCTCGACCGGAACACCGAGCGAGTGTCCGTATCCACGTTCAGCGTGAAGTCGATGGTGTTGGCAACCGGATCGTAGTTGTAGAAGCCATGCTCGATCTGCGTGATGTTGGCATGGGTACCATAGATGTACGTGCCGTTCTCGAAGAACGCGATCATGTTGCTGCTGGCGGTATTGTGTTTCGTGAAATCGAGCGCGTCCCAGGTGACTTCGACGGGATCCGAGGTCGGCGTCTGCTGCCAGACCGTGGTCACGTGCCGGTACACCCGCCTCAGCTGGCGCTCCACAGGCGGCGTCTCACGGCACTGCACCGACGGAGCCGAAATGGGCGCCGGATTGGAGGTGAGCGTGGGCGCATAGAGGATGGCCATCGGGGTGACGACCACGCAGTGCATGTCCTGCGGCTGCTGTGCCACCGCCACGTAGTAGATCGCCTGGCGATTGCTCACGAACTGACGGGGGACGCCACCTTCATTGAACGTGAAGGAGCCGCCCCAGGTGCCGGTGTAGTCCTGCTCCTGCACCACGTCTTCGGCGAGGCTGCGAAGCTGGAGCTTCAGGCCCACGGGTGCCGCGGGCACCGGAGCGCCAGTGGTGGGCAGGCTGTATGCGACAGTGCCACCGATAGTGAATGTGCACGGCTGCACCACCGGGTTCGTCACATTGCCGGTGGGGTTGCTGCCCGAGGGATTCAGCACCGGGCACTTGTTGAGCGTGCCACCTATGGTGGTACTGGCCGTGACGCTGTAGTTGAAGTTGGTGATCTGAGCGCTGTTCGTGGGGTCGGGGTTGAACAGCACATCAGTGAAGGTGACGCTGGTATCGGTCGGCGCCGGAGTAACGCGATGGATCCGGTCTTCGGTGGTGACCACCACCTGCGCACCCTCGGCGCTGGCAAACGCGGGATCGAGCGCCACCGTTACCGAATATCGCGTCACAGCGGGATCGGGATTGCAGACGATATTGACGTTCGTCGCCACGCCTTCTGCAATCGTGCCTGTTCCTCCACTGACCACCGTGCAGATCTTGCCGGGCGGCTGCCCGGCTACCTGGACGTTGTAGTTCGTCCCTACCGGGAAAGTACCGAAGGTGAATGGAGTTACTCCGTTGAGCTCTTCGTTGGTGACCGCCGGCGGCGGCGCCAGCACACCCAGCTGCTGCCCATTGTTGGACAGGATGACCGCGCGGGTGCTACCCACGCCGGTCACGGTTCCTTCGAGCACCACCCGACTGGCCGGCAGCGGCGTCGAGGGCTCATCCCTCACGTCCTTGATCGAATCGCAGCCGGCAACGACAGCGACTACTGCCGCCAGTGCCAGGACTTTCGAACCAAAGTTGGTCGCAATCATGAAATTCCCCCAAAAATTCTCTTTTCGATTCAGAAGGGCGGATGGGATTGCCATCCGCCCGTTCGCCGGTCAGATCAGAACTTCATCCGTACGCCCATGCGATAGGCGCGACCCATGGTGTCGTGGAAGTTCGCAGTGGCGCCGGAGATGCCACCACCCGTGAACGGCGGGCTCTTGTCGAACAGATTGTTGATCGAGCCGAACACCTGGAACTCCTTCATGTTGCCAACATCCAGGTTGTAGGAACCGGTGAGGCTGAAGTTGACGTAAGGCTCGACCCAGTTGTTGTCGACGCTGCCGCTCAGGTAGCGGCCTGCGGCGTCCTGGTAGTTGGGGCATTCCACGTCCGTGTCGCACCAGGTGTTGTCGAACCGGGCACCACCGATGTAGCGCGCCGACAGGCTGGTGGTCAGGTCGCCCACCATGTACGTGCCGGTGACGTTGCCAGTCCACTTCGGCGAGGCGGCCGCGCCGGGGATGAACACGTTGCTGCGGATCTGGCCAACCATGTCCACGCAGGTGTAACGGTTGGTCACAAGGCCGTTCGGGAAGTACGTGCCCCCGTTGAAGCCACCGTAGCCAGGCGTGTTGTTGCGCGGGTCAGCCGCTTCATACGCCGCTCCGCAAGGGTCGGGGTTTGGCGTGAGGAATCCGAGCGCCGAGGTCTGCTGGCGCACCGCACGCGATTCCAGCGCCCGCTGGGCGCGAATGGACAGCGCCATGGAGCCCGGCAGCGACTCCACCATGCGGCTCATCGGGAAGTTGTAAGACAGCGTTGCGTCAACACCCTTACGCCAGATGGGCAGGGAGTTCTGCGGTCGCGCAGCGTTGTACGACTCCAGGTCTTCGAGGTTGCGGCTGCCCGGAATCGGGTTGCCGGCATTGTCGAACAGGGGCGCAAACCGCAGCTCCTGGCACGCCAGGGAGTTCTCATTGAACCCGGTGCGCTCGCCCGCATCGGTCAGCTGCCCGTCCACCCACACCGGATCGCGATTGCCGCTCTCCTCGAAGCAGGAACGCACCTGATTGAGGGCATTGAACGGCACGTTGATCGCGTCCTTCACGGTGATGTCGTAGTAGTCCACCGACAGGCGCATGCCCTGCGCCCAGCCGCCCGGCGACAGCACGACGCCGACCGTCAGCGTGTCGCTGGATTCCGGCTTGAGGTTGGCATTGCCAACGCGGATCTGGCCGTAGCGCTCGATCTGGTTCTCGTTGCTGGTCACCGACCGCTCGCGCCACGGATTGACCACCGACTGGCCGTCAGGTACGCCCGGCTGGTAGATGAACAGGTCACGATAGGTGGCGGCGCGCAGGTCTCGCGAACGCGTCACGCGGAAGCGCACGAAGTCGAACGGCTCGAACAGCGCCGAGGCCTTCCAGTTGAACACGTTCTGCGTGGCGGACTCGCCGGTCGTGCCCGCGCCACCCTTGTTGTCGTAGGAGGCATAGCGGGCGCCGAGGTTCACGGAGAAGAGGTTCACAGCCTCCAGGCCGCTGATGAGGGGCAGGTTGAACTCGGTGTAGCCCTCGGTCACGCGGGTCTTGCCACCGAATGCGTCTGCCCAGTTGCGGGCCAGGTCGGCGCGCAGGTAGAAGTCACCACTGGTGCCGGCGTTGCTCACCTTGTCCTCGCGGATCTCGATGCCGAAGGCGCCGGTCAGCGGACCGGCCCAGCCCTGCCACAGCGTGCCGTTGGTGCTCAAAGACAGCGTGGAGAGGCTGTTGGTGCCGCTGGAGGCTGTGTCCACGAAGGCATAGTCGAGGGCAGCCTGCTGCCGCGCGGCATCGAGCGGATCGGAGAAGCTGCTGCCAAACAGGTTGATGGGCACGCAATCGGCACCCAGGGACTGGAGGCTCTCGATCTGGCTCAGCGGACGGCTCTGCGTATCGAGCACCGGCACGCCGTCACGCGTCACGCGGCATACGGGCTGCCCAAAGTTCGGGTTGGCCTGGCCATTGGGCAGCGTGGCGCGATCATCAATGACCGCATCGAGAGCCCAGCCGAGGCGCAGGTTGGTGGCCACATTTGTCTGGAACGACGAACTGTCGGTCTCGCCATACTGGTAATAAGCGTCCCAGCGCCAGTCGCCGCCAAAGCGGCCCTTGGCACCGGCGACGACGCGCATGGTCTCCGAGGTGTTGCCGGTGTAGCTGTTGATCTGCGGATCCCAAACCTTGCGGATCGCAGTGTGGCCGTTGCAGGGCGTGGCGCCGTACAGCGTGTCGATGCCGGGGCCGGTGCCGGCAGTGATGCCATTGTTGAACGCCGTCTGCACCTGCGTCAGGGCTTCCTGAGACAGGTTGTTCAGGAACGCGTAAGCGTTGCGGCCCAGGCTCGGCAGGACGGTGTTGGTGCCGCCCTCGAAGTTGCTGGTGAGGGTAACGGACTCGAGCAGCCAGAAGTCGTTCGAGTAGTTGTCAGTGTAGTTGGCCGAGCCGGGGACGAAATCGGCGAAGCTGTACCGCACCCAGCGGCCCACGGCATTGCCATTGAAATTGAACTGCGGGTAATTCGGTGACAGATCGACCGGAATCCAGAACGGGAACGCGACACCACGCTCGGCGGGGCTGCGCAGCACATAGCCGGTGGAGCTCGAATCGCTCGGCCGGTAGCTGTTGCCGGTGGTGACGTTCGAGCTCGGGCTAGGCAGGTTGAGGAACTGCATCAGCGCCGGGGCAAAGCCCGACGGACCCGGATTGAACTGGGAAGCACGGCCCAGATCGAGGTAAGGCAGGTTGTTGACCAGGCCGGCGACGTTCGTGCTGTAGTTCCAGACCGTGCCGGCCGGCGCATTGGTGCCCACCGTGCCAACCGCATCAAAGCGGGCGCAATACGTGCCTGCCGTTGGCGCGTTCTTGTTGAGGCCCTCGGTCTTGGCGTAATTGCCCTGCAGGTACAGGGTGGTGGTCTCGGTCAGGTTGTATTCGAAGTTGGTGAACAGCGTCTTGCGCTCGGAACTCGGCCGCATCACCGTGTCGGTGGTTACGAGGGGACCGTCGCCGTTCATGGCAGAGGGCCGCGTCACGCCCGGCGGTGAAACGCCACCGCGGAAGCCATAGGCGTAACGGGAACCATCGACATCCGACCCGTCATCCGTAAACCGGAAGCCGCTCGTGATGCTCGCGTTGTTGTGATAAAGCGTGCCGTTGGGCGAGTACTGGCTGTACCGCACATTCGACATCTCGAAGCGCGCCGGCATGTCCTCGAAGCCGGGCAGCGGGGTCAGGAGGCTGCGCGGGTCGGTGCCCAGGTTGGTGCTGTTGCTGAACAGCGCGCGCGACTCGCGGCACCAGCTGCGGGCGTCGGCGCAATTGCGGATGGCCTTGGTGTCCTGCCATTCACCACCGACCAGCATGTGGGCGCGGCCGCCGAGCAGGGGCATGCCGCCGGAGATGGAGACGTGGGGGCTGCCACCGTCGCCGGCCTCGTTGACGCCATAGTCGAGGTCGACGTTGACGCCCGTCATGCGGTTGTTTAGCACCATGTTGACCACGCCGGCCATTGCCCCGGAGCCGTAAGTGGCAGAGGCGCCGCCGGTGACCACGTCGACCCGCTGCAGCAGGTTGGACGGGATGATGTTCATGTCGACGACGTCGGCCTGGTTAGAGGTCGATACGGAACGACGTCCGTCGATCAGGGTCAGTGTGCGGGTGCCGAAGACGCCGTCCATGCCGCGCAGGTTGGCGATGGTCTGGCCCACGAAGAACGAACCGCGCTCCAGGCTCTCGACGCCGGCGCCGCCGCTGCCGGCCTGGTCGTCGCCGACCATCGTCGGCATGTAGGTAGAGAGGTTCTGGGGCACCAGCTGCGTCATCACGTCAGCCACGTTGACGAAGCCCAGCTGGCGCATTTCATCGCCGGAGATCGAGGTAATCGGATTGGCTGAGGTTACGTTCGGGTTCTGGATGCGGGTACCGGTGACCTGCACTTCTTCCAGTTCGACGTCCTCTTCTTCATCAGCTTCCGCGCCGACGACTTGCGCAGAGAATCCCACCAGTGTTGCTGCCCCGAGCACGGCAGCAATCGACGCGCGCACGAATGGCACGCCCACAGTGATTTTCGACACCGTATTACCCCCCCAAACTTTGCAATAGTTGTCTCAACACGACACGGAACCAACGACTTATGACTTATAGCCGTGATTGCGGTCAGTTATCACCAGTATTGGCCGATACGGGGTCCGGGCGCAAGGGGGCCGATCGGGTGGTTGGGAAGCGCGCGGATCCGAGACGGCTCGGATCAGTAGTCCGGCTTCGCGGATGAACGAACCGGGAGGTTATCAATCCGGCTGTTAAAAAGTCGCCTCCTCGCACTGCAGCAG